>JAJQCH010000129.1 GCA_021202795.1 Oscillospiraceae bacterium | reverse complement strand
TCTATTGAAGCTTTTCGCGGATGTGTTCAACTTGCACTTGCAATTTTCGGGTTTTTACAAAAAATCTCTCACCGGGATGGCTTTTTATCAAAAATGAGCTTTATAATCCCATGCTGCCAGCCACGCTGTCCACCACGTCGCCCATGGATTTCAGGGCTTTACCGATGTTCAGCTTCTTTTTTCGGGGTGCTGCCGCCATCCCCACCATGGAGCCGACCATCAATCCGACTCCGATGCCCTTAAAAAATGACATTTTGTTCATACTTTACCCCTCTTTCACCGCTAGTATTTCCCGTTCCGTTGTGATATACTCTTTGTGATATATTTTTAATACACAGTATACGCAGTATTTACGATCGAAGCAGGAAAATTTTATGGGGCGTGACGCCCCTGCAAGGAGCAAGTCATGACAATCAGTATTCTGGCCGTGGGAGACGTTTGCGGCGCCCCCGGACTTACGTTTTTGGAAAATCATCTGCGCACCGTTCGGCGGGAGCTGGGCGTGTCCTTCGTGGTGGTAAACGGGGAAAACGCCAACGTGGTGGGGGTGACGCCCCAGCAGTGCGACCGCATCCTGGCCGCTGGAGCCGACGTCATCACTCTGGGAAACCACACCTGGGTGCGCTGGGAGCTTCAGCCCTATCTGGCGGACAATGTGCGGGTGCTGCGGCCCCTCAACTACGCCCCCCAGCGTCCGGGCCGGGGCTTCGGGGTGTACCGCACTCCCTTTGGGGAAATCTGCGTCATCAACGCCCTGGGACGTTTCACCCTGGACGCCAACACGGACAACCCCTTTGTGGAGGTGGACTGCCTTCTGAAGGAGCTTGACCCCAAGCCCAAAATCATCCTGGTGGATATGCACGCGGAGGCCACCAGCGAGCGGCTTGGCATGGGCTATTTTCTGGACGGACGGGTCAGCGCCGTATGGGGAACGCACACCCATGTGCAGACCTCCGACGCGGACGTACTTCCCAAGGGAACGGGCTTTATCAGCGACCTCGGCATGACCGGGGCCTCCCACAGCGTGCTGGGCATAGACGTGGAGCAATCCATCAACAAGTTCCTGGGCGATCCGCCCAGGCGCTATCGCTCCGGGGACGGGCCGGGAAAGATGGAATGCTGTCTGTTCGACATCGACACGGAGACAGGCCGGTGCGTGAAGGCGGAGGCCATGCGGATATTATGATACGTATTCTTCACGCGGCAGATCTGCACCTGGACTCTCCCTTTCAGGCTCTGGGCCGGGATCGCTCCGCCCATCGGCGGGCAGAGCAGCGCAGTCTTCTGGAGCGCATGGCCGCCGTCGCACGGGAGGAACAGGCGGACATCGCCCTGTTCGCCGGAGACCTGTTCGATTCGGACAATGCCTTCGCGGAGACGGCCCGGCTTATCGAGGCGGTGACGGCGGATATGGCTATCCCCGTCTTCATCGCCCCCGGCAACCACGACTGGTACGGCCCCCGCTCTCCCTGGGTTCGACTGAAGCTGGGGGACAACGTCCATGTGTTTACGGAGGAGGCCATCCAGTGCGTCCCTCTTCCGGCGCTGAACGCGCGGATATTCGGCGCGGCCTTCACCGGCCAGCACAGAAGCCCGCCGTTGGCGGATTTCCGCCCGCCGGAAAAGGAGCCGGGAGCAACAGATATTCTGGTGCTGCACGGGGAGGTGGGAACCCCGGACTCCCCCTACGGGGCCATTACGGAAACGGAGCTTGCCGCCTGCGGCATGGACTATGTGGCCCTGGGCCACACCCACAGCTACAGCGGCCCCCGCCAGGCTGGGAATACCGCTTATGCCTGGCCCGGCTGCCCGGAGGGTCGCGGCTTTGACGAGACGGGCCAGAAGGGCGTTATCCTGGCCGATGTGGAACGGGGCGAATGTCATATATCCTTCCGCCCCCTGGAGGGGCGGCGGTATGAGGTTCTGTCCGTAGATGTGACGGACGCTGACCCTATGGCCGCTGTGGAGGCGGCCCTTGACCGGGACACGGCGCGGGATATATACCGCATACGTCTGACCGGCCAGACGGACGAGGCCCCGGACAAAGCGGCGCTTACGCGGGCGCTGGAGGGACGTTTTTTCGCCCTGGAGCTGCGGGACGAGACCCGCCCCCGACGGGACATCTGGGAGGGCCGGGAGCAGGACAGCCTGCGGGGCCTGTTTTTGGCCCGGTTGTGGACGCAACACCAGACCGCCCAGACGGATTCGGAGCGAGCCAGAATAAGCCTGGCGGCCCGATTCGGCCTTCAGGCCTTGGAAAACGGGGAGGAACCGCCCCTGCCATGAGATTATATATAGGGATAAAGCCATGAAAATCAAAAAAATGACCGCCTCCTTCGGGACGCTGGAGAATAAAACCATGACCCTGGGAGACGGGCTGAACGTCATATACGCGCCCAACGAGAGCGGAAAATCCACCTGGTGTTCCTTTATCCGGGCCATGCTGTATGGCGTCAGCACCGCCCAGCGGGCCAAACAGGGTCAGCAGCCGGATAAAATCAAATACCGCCCCTGGAGCGGCGCGTCCATGTCAGGCAGCATGGACATAGAGACGGCGGACGGCCCTGTCACCCTTCAGCGGCGAACCGGGCGCGCCAACCAGCCCATGCAAAACTTTTCCGCCACAGTCACAGGAACGGATACGCCCGTGCCGGGTCTGACCGGGGATTCCTGCGGCCAGGCCCTGACCGGCGTTCCCAGGGAGGTGTTCGAGCGCACCGCCTTTATCCGACAGGCCGGATTAGGCGTTTCCAACGACCCGGAACTAGAAAAGCGCATCAACGCCCTGGTAGCCGCCGGAGCCGAGGAGCAGTCCTACTCCCAGGCGGACAAGCAGCTCCAGGCCTGGCATCGCCGCCGCAATGGCAGGCGGGGGGCCATTCAGGAGCTGGAGACAGAGATGGCGGAAAACCAGGCCGCTCTGGACAAAATTGCCCAGGCCGCCCAGACGGCGGAGGCTTTGGACAAATCCATTGCCGCCGCAGAGGAGGCCCAGGCCCAGGCCGTCAAAAGAATGGAACAAGCCAGGGCCCAGCAGCGGCGGGATGCCCTGGGCGTCCTGTCTCAGTCGCGGCAACGCGTTCAGGACTGCCAGCAGGAGCAGACCCAGGCGGAAAAGGATGAAGCCGCCGCCAAGGCTTCCCTGGACGCCTCGCCCTATGGCGATATGGGGCCGGAGGAGGCCCGACGCAGAACAGACATCGACGCGGGAAACGTCCGGGAGCTGGAAAAGCTTGCCGCCAAGCTGCCTCCCGTATGGATCGCCTTCATTCCCCTGGGGCTGGGGGTTCTTTCCTTTCTGCTGTCGCTGCTGCTTCCCTGGCAGGCAGAGCTGATTGCCGCAGGCGGCGTACTGGTTTTGCTGTTCGTCATGATGTATCTTCGGCTGCAAAACCTGAAAAAGGCCAAGGAGGAAACTCTGGCCGAGCGGGATAAAATATTAAACGCCTACGGGGCGGACAGCCCGGAGGCCATGAAGGAGCTGCTGGCCAATTACCGCCGCCTTTGGGACGAATGGCAGCGGGCCTCCTATCACCTGGAGGAAACGGAAAGCGCCCTGACCAAGGCCCAGGCCGCCCAGAAGGAGGCGGAGAGCCAGGCCATGGCGGGATTGGATTTCTCCGACAGCGGCAGCAGTCCCGCCGCCCTGGCAAGCCAGGCGGTGCAGGCCGGGCGGGAGCGGCTGGACGCTCTGCGCCAGCAGCGGGCCATAGCCGAGGGACAGGCCAAGGCGCTGGGCGACCCTATGGTGCTTCGCTCTGCCCTTGCGGAGCAGGAGCAGCGGCGCCAGGCCCTTCTGGAGCAGGACGAGGCTCTGGCCCTGGCCATCGAAACACTAGAGCAGGCCGACCGGGAGCTGCGCAGCCGCTTCTCCCCCCAGCTCGCCGCCCGTGCGGCGGAGCTGTTCGCTCGGCTGACCATGGGCCGATATGACCAGATCACGCTGGCGCGGGATCTGACCGCCAAAGCCAAGCGGACGGAGGACACCACCGGCCAGGAGGAGAGCTATCTCTCCCAGGGAGCCAGAGATCAGCTCTATCTGTCCCTGCGGCTGGCCCTGTGCGAGCTGGTGCTTCCGGCAGACGACACCTGCCCCATCATTCTGGACGACGCTCTCGTCACCTTTGACCAGCCCCGGCTGGAGCAGGCCCTGACCCTTCTCAGGGAGCTTGGCGAGACGCGGCAGATTCTTCTTTTCTCCTGCCAGGAGCGGGAGACCCAATATTTTGCAAACGACCAGGCCGTTACGGCGATACGCCTGTCGTAAACATATCCAACAACAAAATTCTTCAGAAAGAGAGCATTTACCATGGAAAAACAAGCCAAATCCAAAAAGACATCATTCAAAAAGAACTTTGCCCTGGTGCGGGCGCTGATTGCGGTGATTCTGGCGGTGGTGCTGCTGGGCGTCAGCGGTTTCGCCGTCATAGATTTGCTGGCCGGCCCCACGGAGGTAACGGACGGCTCGACCCTCGCGTCTGGCCAGTACGTGCAGATTGACGTCAGCTACGTCATGGACATCATCGGCTCTGAGAGCGACGCCAGCGGCAACGTGGTCGCCTACTACGCCGTAACGCCGGTGGGCAACCAGTTCGTAACCGTCCGCTTCCCCGCCTCCCAATATGAGGAGTTCGCCCAGCTCGCAACCGAGACCAGCAACTATCTCACCGGGACCAGCAGCTCCATGAGCTATCACATCATCGTGTCCGGCCAGACCACGGAAAACATCACCACCGTTGACCGGCTTCTGTCCCAGTGGTATGACAGCAACAGCGAGTGGATGATCTCCTCCGGCGTCATTGCGGAGGTGTCCGACGGTTATACCTATCTCAGCGCCGTGACGGTGGAGGCCGATCGGGTCGGCACGCTGTCCTATGGGGCTGCCATAGCCCTGTCCGTCATCGCGGCAGTTCTGATCGTCTATGCCGTTATCGAGCTGGTGCTGATTCTGGCCGGGGTCTATAACCCCAAGAAGGCAAAAAAAGCCAAATCTCCCAAGGAAAAGAAGGCACCGGCTCCCAAGCCCGCCGCCCCGGCAAAAACTGAGCCGGAGGCCGCCCCTGCGGCAGAGGAGCCGACAGAGGCCAATGCGGAGTCAGAACCGACAGAGACCGCAGCTCCCGCGGCTGAACCGGCGGAGGCCGAAGTCCCTGCGGCTGAACCGGCGGAACCCGCCGCTCCCGCTGCCCCTGCCGAGAACGACGGGGAGGATGCCGGAGAGAATGTCTGAATTTGCCGTCCCCTGTCTTTTCGGGCTGGAAGGCCCGGCTGCGGATGAGCTGCGGCGGATGGGGCTTGATAACGTCCGGGCTGAAAACGGTCGGGTCTGGTTTTCCGGCGACGGGTCGGCCTGCGCCAAGGCCAACATCCGTCTGCGCACCGGGGAGCGGGTTCTGCTGCTGCTGGGCCGCTTTCCCGCCCGCACCTTCGACGAGCTTTTCGAGGGCGTTCGCGCTCTGCCCCTGGGGGACTATATTCCCAGGGACGGGCAATTTCCCGTAAAGGGGCATTGCCTGGACAGCCAGCTCCACTCCGTGCCTGACTGTCAGAAAATCATTAAAAAAGCGGCGGCCAGCGCCCTTGGCCGGGTCTATGGTGTTCAGTGGTTGCCGGAGAACGGCGCGTTATACCAGCTCCAATTCGCCATCGTGAAGGATCAGGCGGAGCTGTTTCTGGACACCTCCGGCGCGCCGCTGTTCAAGCGGGGCTATCGGCCCGGCCATATGGCCGCGCCCCTGCGGGAAACGCTGGCGGCGGCTATGGTGGGCTTCGCCCGCTATCGGGGACGGGACGCCTTTTACGACCCCTTCTGCGGCAGCGGCACCCTTCCCATCGAGGCGGCCCTGATTGCCCACAACCGGGCACCCGGTCTGAACCGAACCTTTTCCGCCCAGGCGTGGGAGGGCTTCACCCCCCAAACGCTGTGGCGGCAGGCGGCGGAGGAGGCCCGCAGTCTGGAATATCCCGGCCCCTATCACATTTTCGCCTCCGACATCGACCCCAAGGCCGTGGCTCTGAGCCGGGAAAACGCCCGCCGGGCCGGAGTGGCCCAGGACATCACCTTCTCCGTGGCGGACGCCCTGCAAGCCCCTGTCCCGGCGGAAAAGGGCGTCATGGTGTGTAATCCGCCCTACGGCAAGCGGATGCTGGAGCTTGACCAGGCCCGCACTCTCTATCGAGCCCTGGGCGCAAGACCTCAGGCCCAGGGCTGGAAGCGGTTCATCATCTCCTCTGAGCCTACCTTCGAGCAGTTTTACGGCAGGCCCGCCTCCAAGCGCCGCAAGCTGTACAACGGCATGATACAGTGTAACCTGTATATGTATTTTTGACGATATAGTCACCCAAATTTTATTAATTTTTGTGCATATTACCAGTTGAAGAAAGGCCCTAAGTGGGGTATTATTTATACGTTAGCACTCCTTCCCTTTGAGTGCTAACGTATAAAGCTTGTTTAAAAAAATATTATTATACAACAGGAGGCAGTAACATTATGACACTGAAACCGTTGGCAGACAAGGTTGTCGTCAAGCGCCTGGAGGCGGAGGAAAAAACCAAGAGCGGCATCATTCTTGCCGCATCTGCCCAGGAGAAGCCGGAGATCTTTGAGGTCGTGGCCGTTGGCCCCGGCGGCATGGTAGACGGCAACGAGCTCAAAATGGAAGTCAAGACCGGCGACAAGATTATCACCGGCAAGTACAGCGGCACCACCGTGAAGGTGGAGGACGTGGAGTACACCATCGTGCGCCAGGGCGACATCCTGGCTGTGGTAGAATAACAGGAGGGAAACATCATGGCAAAACAGATTATTTATGGAGAAGAAGCCCGCTCCGCTCTGCAGCGCGGCGTTGACCAGCTTGCTGATACCGTTAAAATCACCGTAGGCCCCAAGGGCCGCAACGTGGTGCTGGACAAGAAATACGGCACGCCCCTGGTAACGAACGACGGCGTGACCATCGCCAAGGAAATCGAGCTGGACGATCCCTTTGAGAACATGGGCGCTCAGATGATCAAGGAGGTCTCCACCAAGACCAACGACGTAGCTGGCGACGGTACCACCACCGCCACTATCCTGGCTCAGGCCATCATCCGCGAGGGTCTGAAGAACCTGGCCGCCGGGGCCAACCCCATGGTCATGCGCCGTGGCATCAGCAAGGCCACTGAGGCCGCTGTGGCTGCCATCCGCGCCAACTCCCAGCCCGTGTCCGGCAGCGGCGACATCGCCCGTGTCGGCGCTGTTTCCAGCGGCGACGAGGAGATCGGCAAGCTGATTGCCGAGGCCATGGAGAAGGTCAGCCAGAACGGTGTCATCACCGTGGAGGAATCCAAGACCGCCGAGACCTATTCCGAGGTCGTGGAAGGTATGCAGTTCGACCGGGGCTACATCACCCCCTACATGGTCACTGACAACGAGAAGATGGAGGCCGTTCTGGACGATGCCTACATCTTCATCACTGACAAGAAGATCTCCAACATTCAGGACATCCTGCCCTGCCTGGAGCAGGTGGTGCAGGCAGGCAAGAAGCTGCTGATCATCGCCGAGGACGTGGAGGGCGAGGCCCTGGCCACCATCATCCTCAACAAGCTGCGCGGCGCCTTCACCTGCGTGTGCGTCAAGGCCCCCGGCTTCGGCGATCGCCGCAAGGAAATGCTGCAGGACATCGCCATTCTGACCGGCGGCCAGGTGATCTCCTCTGACCTGGGCATGGAGCTGAAGGACGCCACCATCGATATGCTGGGCCGCGCCCGTCAGGTCAAGGTCACGAAGGAAGACACCATCATCGTGGACGGCGCTGGCGACGGCAAGGACATCGCTGATCGCATCCACCAGATCAAGAACCAGATCGAGGTAACAGAGAGCGAGTACGACAAGGAGAAGCTCAACGAGCGTCTTGCCAAGTTGGCCGGAGGCGTGGCCGTCATCAAGGTCGGCGCTGCCACTGAGACCGAGATGAAAGAGAAGAAGCTGCGCATTGAGGACGCTCTGAACGCCACCCGCGCCGCTGTGGAAGAGGGCATCGTCGCCGGCGGCGGTACCGCCTATGTCCTCGGCTCCAAGGCCGCCGCTTCCGTGGCTGAGACCCTGGAGGGCGATGAGAAGACCGGTGCTGCAGCCGTCGCCAAGGCCCTGCAGGCCCCCATTATGCAGATTGCGGCCAACGCCGGGTTGGAGGGCGCCGTCATCCTGGATAAGGTCATGAGCAGCGATGTTCCCACCTTCGGCTTCGATGCCGCCAAGGAGGACTATTGCGACATGATCGCCGCCGGTGTGGTTGACCCGACCAAGGTCTGCCGCAGCGCGCTGGAGAACGCTGCCTCCGTGGCCTCCATGGTGCTGACTACCGAGAGCCTCGTCACCGACATCAAGGAGCCTCCCGCTCCCGTAGCCCCCGCCGCAGGCGGCGACATGGGTGGAATGTATTAATCCAACAAAATAAACCCCACAGGCCCGTCACAAGACATTTTGTTTTGTGACGGGCTTTTTCTCGCGTAATGTAAAGCGATTGGGTTCATGCTACCCGTAGGCCAGATCGCCTCTGCCGTCCCTGCTGTTGATTTCTGACGCGCTATGCAATCACTTTCCTTTAAGCCTGTATAAGGCATACCCTCCATGTTAAAACTGCCGATTGCCGCACTTATTTGACTCAGATGGGTATGTCTGCCAAAGACTATCGGAGAACTTTTTCCTTGGATATTCCATAAATTGTGATACACAATCCTTCGGTAGGATTCCCGCAAACAGACAGGCGTGATCTGAGAATATGCGAAAGATGGCCTCTGCCCTGCGGCAAAGACCATCTTCAAGGAAATCCTGTTTTATTGTTTATTCATTGTCTCCTTGACAGGAGACGGTGAATTTCTTTAAAGCTTTTTCTTTTTTCTGGTGGTATGCTTTTCTGTCTTCTGCCCTGAAAGCTCTGCAAACTCCTCCAGCAGCTCCTTTTGCCTGGCGGTCAGATTTTTCGGCGTCTCCAGATCCACCGTAACGTATTGGTCGCCGCGAACGGAGCTGCGCAGGCTGGGAACGCCCTTGCCACGGAGGCGGAACACGGCCCCTGTCTGGGTTCCGGCGGGGATGTTCAGTTTCACCGGCCCGTCCAGGGTGGGAACCTCGATCTCCGTACCAAGCGCGGCCTGGACAAAGCTCAGGGTCTTGCTGACGTAAATATTGGTACCCTCCCGCTCAAAGGTGGGGCTGGGCCGCACCTGGATCTGCACCAGCAAATCTCCGGCGGGGCCGCCGTTGGCCCCGGCGTTGCCCTGGCCCCGGAGGGAAACGGACTCTCCGTCATCGATGCCCGCGGGGATGGTGACGTTCAGGGTCTTCTGCACCCGCACCCGGCCAGCACCCCGGCAGCGGGAGCAGGGGGTATGGATGATCTTGCCTGTACCGCCGCACTTGGAGCAGGGGTTGGTGGACTGGAACACGCCGAAGGCCGTGCGCTGCCGGGTGCGAACCGTGCCGGTGCCGCCGCAGTCCGGGCAAACCTCCGGGGTGGTGCCGCTCTCGCAGCCGCTGCCCTTGCAGTCCGGGCATTGATCGATTTTGGTAATATTGATGTCCTTCTTACAGCCGAATACGGCCTCCTCAAAAGACAGTGTCAGCCGCACGCGCAGACTCTCCCCGCGCCGGGGGCCATTGCTGCGTGTGCTGCCGGAGCTTCTGGAGCCACCGAAGCCGCCCCCAAAGGCGCTGAAAATATCGCCAAAAATATCCCCCAGGTCGCCGAAGTCCCCGGTAAAGCCTCCGCCTCCGGCCCCGTAGTTAGGGTCAACCCCGGCGAAGCCGTATTGGTCATATTTCGCCTTCTTGTCCGGGTCGGACAAAATGTCATACGCCTCGTTGGCCTCCTTGAAGCGGGCCTCCGCCTCCTTGTCGTCGGGATGGAGGTCGGGGTGGCACTCCTTGGCAATGCGGCGATATGCCTTTTTTATCTCATCGTCCGACGCGCTTTTGGAAACGCCTAAGACTTCATAATAATCCCTTTTATCTGCCATATATCGTTCACTTCCTTATCAACCTGCATACAATGCGGGTATGGCGGGGCCAATGCCTCGCCTTGCCGCGTATATTCGCTTATTGCTGATTAGGGTCTACCTCGGTGTAATCCGCGTCGTAGTAGGTCTGGCCGTCGCCGCTGTCTCCTGCGGACGCGCCGGGGTCGGTGTATCCCGCGTCGGGGCCTGGGGCCGCGCCGCCATTGGGCTGCTGCTGATACAGCTTCTCAGACACCTTGTAGAACGCCTGGGTGAGTTGCTCGGTGGCAGTCTTAATCAGGCCGGAATCGGAGCCGGACAGAGCGGTCTTCAGATCCGCCAGCTTCGCCTCTACCTCGCTCTTGTCGGCGGGATCCAGCTTGTCGCCCATCTCCTGGAGGGTCTTTTCCGTCTGATAGACCATCTGGTCGCCGGCATTGCGGACGTCAACCTCTTCCTTGCGCTTGGCGTCCTCGGCGGCATACTGCTCCGCCTCCTTGACGGCCTTGTCGATCTCCTCCTTGGACAGGTTGGAGGAGGCGGTGATGGTAATGTGCTGCTCCTTGCCGGTTCCCATGTCCTTGGCGGACACGTTTACAATGCCGTTGGCGTCGATGTCGAAGGTGACTTCAATCTGGGGGACGCCGCGGCGGGCCGGAGCAATGCCGTCCAGATGGAACCGGCCCAGGCTCTTGTTATAGGCCGCCAGCTCACGCTCGCCCTGGAGGACGTTCACCTCCACGCTGGTCTGGTTGTCCGCAGCGGTGGAGAAGATCTGGCTCTTCCGGGTGGGGATGGTGGTGTTGCGCTCGATGAGCTTGGTGCAGACGCCGCCCAGGGTCTCGATGCCCAGGGACAGAGGGGTCACATCCAGCAGGAGGATGCCCTCCACGTCGCCGCCCAGGACGCCGCCCTGGATGGCCGCGCCCACGGCCACGCACTCATCGGGGTTGATGCCCTTGAAGGGCTCCTTGCCGGTCAGGGAACGAACCTTCTCCTGCACGGCGGGGATACGGGTGGAGCCGCCCACCAGCAGCACCTTGGAGAGTTGTCCGGCGGATAAGCCTGCGTCGGACAGGGCCTGCTGCACAGGGCCGACGGTCTTTTCCACCAGATGGGCGGTCAGCTCGTTGAACTTGGCTCGGCTCAGGGTGATGTCCAAATGCTTGGGGCCGGTAGCGTCGGCGGTGATATAGGGGAGGTTAATCTGCGCGGTGGTCACGCCGGACAGGTCACACTTGGCCTTTTCCGCCGCCTCACGGAGACGCTGCATAGCCACCTTATCGGTGGACAAATCCACGCCGGAGGTCTTTTTGAACTCGTCGATCAGCCACTTGGTGATGCACTCGTCGAAGTCGTCGCCGCCCAGCCGGTTGTTACCGGCAGTGGCCAGCACCTCGATGACACCATCGCCAATCTCCAGCACGGACACATCGAAGGTGCCGCCGCCCAGGTCATAGACCATGATCTTCTGGTCGCTTTCCTTATCCAGGCCGTAGGCCAGAGCCGCTGCGGTAGGCTCGTTGATGATACGCTTCACTTCCAGGCCCGCGATCTTGCCCGCGTCCTTGGTGGCCTGGCGCTGGGAGTCGGTGAAGTAGGCAGGAACGGTGATGACCGCCTCGCTGACGGTAGTACCCAGATAGGCCTCCGCGTCCTTTTTCAGCTTGCCAAGCACCATGGCAGAGATCTCCTGGGGAGAATAGCTCTTGGTGTCCACGGTGACGCGATAGTTGGAACCCATCTCCCTCTTAATGGAAGAGATAGTGCGGTCGGGGTTGGTTACGGCCTGGCGCTTTGCCACCTGGCCCACCATACGCTCCCCATCCTTGGAGAAGGCCACCACAGACGGGGTGGTGCGGGCGCCCTCGGCGTTGGGGATGACCGTGGTCTCGCCGCCTTCCATAACGGCAACACAGCTATTGGTGGTGCCTAAATCAATACCGATAATCTTACCCATAATATTTTTTCCTCCTATATAAACGTTATTTTTTACAGTGTGATGAATTTATATAAACCCGCTGAAACAGCAGGATATTGGTCAATTTGCGACCTGTACCTTGGCGAAGCGAATAACCCGATCGCCCAGCATGAAGCCCTTTTCCAACTCCATGACGATTTCTCCCTCGCCGTACTTCTCGTCCTCGATGTGAAGCAGAGCCTCATGGTAGGTGGGGTCGAATTTTTTGCCCACGGCCTCGATCTCCGTGACTCCCAGCCCGGTGAGCAGGGTCTTAAACTGGGTCAGGATGGCCTCCACGCCCTTCCGGGTTTCCCCGTCCGTCTCGTTCTGGACGGCGCGGGCCAGGTTATCATACACCGGCAGAAACTTTGTCACCGTGTCTGCCCGGACATCGGCGTAGATGTTCTCCCGCTCCTTCTGGCTGCGGCGGCGATAGTTGTCATATTCCGCCAGCATACGCATATACTTGTCATTGGCCTCCGCCAGCTTTTTCTCCAGCTCGTCAATTTTGGCCTTGGTCTTGGGCTTGACCTTCTCCGGCTTCTCCTGATTCTCCGAGGTCTCCCCCGTCTCCGCCTCCGGGGCGGTCTGCTCTTCCTGCGGCTTCTGCGCCTCCTGAACATCCGGCTGCTGCTCCGGCGTCTCCTGTGTCATATTGTCTTTATTGTTCATGGGATTCCCTTCCTTCCGATTCGTTTTGACTGGGTTCCTTCAGAACCAATTTATTGTTTAAGCCCTCCGGGGCATCCGTCCCAGCAAAAAGGCGGCTCAGTCCGGCGGCGATGTAGCTCAGCTTGGCAGCCACGCTGGAATAATCCATTCGGGTGGGGCCGACCACCCCGATATAACCCCGCATACCGTCTCCTGCATCATAGGAGGCCATGACCACGCTGGAATCCTTCAGCTCCTCCGCCAGGTTTTCCGGGCCTATCGTCACCCGCAGGCCCGTTTCCTCATCCGTCAGCTTCGGCAGGTCGGACAGGAGCCGGTCGCCGTCGGAGATAAAATTCATCAGGGCATGGGCCTTGTCCGGGTCGCGAAACTCCGGCTGGCTCAATAGCTGAGAGGCTCCCGCCACCCGCACCGGGGCGGCTTTTTCCTGGGCCAGTATCTCCAGCGTAAAGGAGGCCACCACCGCCACCAGGCCGTAGGTGTCGCCTGCCGCCCGCTCCGTAGAGCGGATAAGGCTGTCGGTGATCTCCTCCTCCGTCACGCCGGTGAAGTTTGCGTTAAACAGAGTGGAAAGCGTGGTGATCTGTTCCTGGTGAACGGAAAAGGGCAAATGCACCAGCTTGTTTTTCACCGCGTTGTCCGTCAGCAGAGCCACCACAATGAAGGTCGAGGCGTCCACATAGATGAAGTCGAACCGCTTCACGGCGGCGGGAGGTTTCATGGCCAGGGCATAGGCCGGATACTGGGTCATGGAGCTGGTGAGCTGCCCCACCTCGCTCATAAGCTGCTCTAGCTGCTCCTCCTTTTTCGCAAGCTTCCCGTTGATGGCCTCCACCTCGGCCTCGGACAGCTTCTGCCGTTCCATCAGCTCATTGACGTACAGCCGATACCCCGCCGGGGAGGGAACACGCCCCGCGCTGGTGTGGGGCTGCTCCAGGTAGCCCATGGTGGTCAGCTCCGCCATCTCGTTTCGGATGGTGGCGGAGGAACAGCCGATTACCTCCGCCAGGGCCTTGGATCCCACCGGCTCCGCCGTGGCAATATAGTTTTCCACCACCGTGGTCAATATTTTCTTTTTCCGCTGGCTCAGCTCCATATTGTCCCTCGCTGGCAATCTGTTTCTGTGCTTGCTAGCACTCTTTGTCTTCGAGTGCTAATTTACCACACCTTTTATTATATGTCAAGGGGTTTGGGATGAATGTTGACAAATTATTCAAAAAAATAAAGCGCAGGGTCAGTTTCCTGCCCTGCGCTGCCTGATAATCGCCGGCGACGGAGTGCCGATATAGGAAATCCCCTCACTGGCTAACAGCCGTCAATATCCCATTCTTCACCCGCTTCCTGTATAGCCGCCAGGCGGCCAGACCGGTGAGAGCCTCGGCAATCCAGAAGGCGTGCCACACTCCCACGGGGCCGAAAAGCCGACTCAGTATATAGGCCAGGGGGACGATAACCGCCAAATATCGCATAAGAGAAATACCCAGAGACAGGCTCCCCCGGCCCAGTCCCTCCAGCACTCCGGTAAGGGTGACAGACAGGGAGGAGACCACAAAGCCCAGGCTGATAATACGCAGGGCAGTTTTCCCCAGAGCCAGGGTCTCCGTGCTTTGGGTGAACAGACCGATCAGCGGCCCGGCGGCGGTCATGCAAATCACCGTTCCCGCGCCCATGACGGCGGCGGTCAGGGCCAGAGCCGTGCGGTAGGTCTGATGCACCCGGCCATATTCTCCCGCTCCGTAGTTATAGCCCACAATGGGCCGGATGCCCTGGACAATGCCGTTAGCAGTGAGATAGATGAAGGTTTGCAGCTTATAGTATATTCCCAGCACCAGCACATAGGCGGCGGAAAAGCCCGCCAGGATTCCGTTCAGGGCCGTGATCAGCAGGGAGGGCAGCGCCATGTTCACCCCCGCCGGGATCCCCACGGCATAGAGCCTGCGGCAGAGGGGGCCGTTCCACATCTCCCGCCGGATCCGCACCCTCAGCGGGCCTGGCTTCGCAAGATAGGCGGCGATATACACCGCCAGCGGCGTTATCTGGCCAATGCCTGTAGCCCAGGCCGCGCCCTTTATCCCCAGGGCAGGAATCGGCCCCAGGCCGAAAATCAGCACCGGGTCGAGAAGCACGTTCACCACACAGCCGCTGATCATGCTGGCCATGGCCACCTTCATTTTCCCCTCCGCCTGGAACAGCTTCTCAAAGGCAATGCCCACTGTGATGGGAACGGAAAAGGCCACCACAATGGCGGCGTACTCCGTGCCATAGGCCAGCACGGCGGCATCCGAGGTGAAAAGTCCCAGGAACCAGGGGGCCAGAGCCTCGCACAGCAGAGTCAGAACCAACCCATGCGCCACGCTCAGACTCACCCCCAGGGAGGCCGCATCGCTGGCCCGCTCCAAATCCTCCGCCCCCAGGTAATAGGCCGCCGCCGTGTTCAGTCCCACTCCGAAGCCCACCGCCACCGCGTTTATCAGATTCTGGATGGGATACACCAGACTCAGGGCGGTCATAGCCTGCTCGCTGATTTTCGCCACGAAATAGCTGTCCACAATGTTATACAGCGCCGTGACCAGCATGGAAACGACCATCGGCAGCGACATGGAAACCACCAGCGGCAGCACCCGCCGCTCCTTCATAAACGTCTGCTCCATCATACTCTCCCCCAAAATCGTCTAAAAAAATTCGCCCCACCCGCCCGCAGGCCGGTGTGACGAAAAATGGGCCAAGCCCAGAAAAGTTCACTCATGAGTCCCTCATGTTTTGGATGTTCAGCATATCACGGCAGCATGGTTTTGTCAAGAATATTCCCCCGCCTCCTGGGGCGGGGGATTTTCGGCAAGTGTCAGCTGAGGGGGTATCGGGCGCAGAGGGTCTGTGCCGTGGCCAGAGCTGCGGAAAGGGCAGGTTCTCCCTCCTGTAGGAGGTTGGCGATGGCCTGGGCGATCTGATCCATGTCCCCCTCGGTCATGCCCCGGCTGGTGACGGCGGGGGTACCCAGGCGGAGTCCGCTGGTAACGGCGGGAGAGCGGGGGTCGTTTGGGATGGTGTTTTTATTCACGGTAAAGTGGGCCTGTTCCAGCAGGGCCTCCGCCTCCCTGCCGGTGCGGCCTGTGGCGGTCAGATCCACCAGCATAAGGTGATTATCCGTGCCGCTGGAGACAATTTGGACGCCTCTTGCCAGCAGCCCACTGCACAGAGCCTGGGCATTTGCAATCACCTGGCGCTGATAATCCCGGAAGGCGGGGCTAAGCGCCTCCTGGAAGCAGACGGCCTTGGCGGCGATGACGTGCATCAGCGGGCCGCCCTGGATACCAGGGAACACGGCCTTGTTGAAGTTAAACTGGTTTTTCTCCATGGACTCCTGGGAGGCCAGGATTAGGCCGCCCCTCGGCCCCCGGAGGGTTTTGTGGGTGGTGGCCGTCACCACGTCCGCATAGGGGATAGGGTTTGGGTGCAGGCCCGCCGCCACCAGACCGGCGATGTGAGCCATATCCACCATGAGCAGGGCGCCACATTCGTCCGCAATAGCGCGGAATCTGGCAAAATCGATGGTGCGGGCATAGGCGCTGGCCCCGGCGATGATCAGCCTGGGCCGATGCTCCATAGCCAGGGCCTCCACCTGGTCATAGTCGATGAAGCCGTCGTCCCGCACCCCATAGGGGACGAAGTGAAAGTAGATGCCGGAGTAGTTGACGGGGCTGCCATGGGTCAGATGGCCGCCGTGGTTCAAATCCATGCCAAGCACCGTGTCGCCGGGCTTAAGGAGGGCAAACTGCACCGCCATATTGGCCTGCGCGCCGGAGTGAGGCTGGACGTTTGCGTACCCCGCGCCGAAAAGCTTTTTTGCCCGCTCTATGGCCAGCTCCTCCACCGCGTCCGCGTACTGGCAGCCGCCGTAATATCGCTTGCCAGGGTAGCCCTCGGCATATTTATTGGTCAGCACGCTTCCCTGGACCGCCCGCACGGCGGGGGACACCCAGTTTTCCGAGGCAATCAGCTCGATATATTGATTCTGGCGGAGCAGCTCCCCTTCCAGGGCGTCCGCCACGGCGGGGTCTGCGGCCCGCAGCTCGTCCAATGAATTCATATCTATACCCTTCCTTTTTCCCTTGCCGGACAGCTTACCCGTCCAGCAGATTTTTAAAACGCCGCAGCAGCGGCTCCCCGTCCGCCGTGTCTGGGCGGGCCTTGGCGAAGCACATCCGCTCCGGGTGGAACTGCACCCCCAGGATAGGGAGGCTGTCGTGTACGATGGCCTCCACCGTGCCGTCCGGGGCGGCGGCAATGACGCGCAGGCCCGTCCCAACGGCCCCCAGGCCCTGATGGTGGGCGCTGTTCACGGCGATATGGCCCCCGTAAAGATCATACAGGGGCGAGCCGGGATAGACAATCAGCGGGTGAACGTTATCCCCGGCCTCTCCCAAATGCCGGTGGGCCGGGGCGGTAGCCAGATCCTGGATGATGGTTCCGCCGAAATAGACGTTTATGACCTGGTGGCCCTTGCAGATGCCCAGCACAGGCCGCTCCGCCTGGACGAACCGGGCCAGAGCCTCTAGCTGCGCCTCGTCCAGGGGCCGGTCGATGTCCGTGGAGCCGCAGTTTTCCGCGTGGAACAGAGCCGGGTCGATGTCCCCGCCTCCCGGCAGCAGCAGTCCGTCACAGGCCGCCGCTGCGGCGGGGTCGGTGGTGACAACCGGCGCAAGCCCCAGCCCATGCACGGCGGCGATATAATGCTTCAGATTTTTCTCAATGCCCACAATGGCAACGGTTTTCATAGCTTCCCCCTTATATGTCGCAGGATGTCAAATCCTCCAGGGTCTCCCGGCGGACGACCAGACGGGCCTGGCCTCCTCGCACCATGACCACCGGGGGACGGGGGATGCGGTTATAGTTAGAGGCCATGGAGTAGTTATAGGCCCCTGTCACCAGCACCGCCGCTATGTCTCCCACAGCGGGCCGCTACATGAGCATATTCTCTCCAATTAAATCCCCGCTCTCGCAGCAGCGGCCCGCCAGCGTGACGGAGCAGTCTGCCGGTTCACCGGCCCGATTGGCGATCAGAGCGGTATATCGGGCCTGATACAGGGCGTAGCGGGGGTTATCGGTCATACCTCCGTCCACCAGCACATAATCCCGGCAATCGGGAATGGACTTGACGTCCTGGACAGTATACAGCGTCACCCCGGCGGCGGCCACGATGCTGCGTCCCGGCTCCATGAATATGGCGGGCGGGGGATAGTCCAGCGCCTGACACCGGCAGGCAAGATGCTCCCCTACGCTGCGGATGACGGCGGCGTAGTCCACCGTCGGCTCCTCCGCCGTATAGGGTACCCCCAGACCGCCGCCCAGATCCAGAATCCCGGCGGTGTAGCCCAGCGCCCGGCGAACCATTTCCATGGCCTGGCCGGTCTGGATGGCCTCGCCGAATTTGCAGTCCACCTGCCCGGTATCCACGGCACTGAAGGTGTGGGGGTCTATTCCCGGCGTGACCCGCAGAAGCACCCGCTGGCAGACGCCGTTTTCCCCGGCGCAGCGGTCGATGCGGGCCAGCTCCTCCAGGCTGTCCACTCCAAAAAGGCCCGCCCCGGCCTTCACGGCGTATTCTATCTCCGCCCAGGGCTTGGCGCAGCCGTGGAAGCAAACGTCCTCCGTCGAGAATCCGGCGGACAGGGCGGTATATATCTCCCCCATGGAGACGGTGTCCGCCCCGATGCCCTCCTCTTTGGCGATGCGGTACATTTCCTTGCAGCTCATGGCCTTGCTGGCAAAATAGGGGCGGCTGCCGGAGGGCAGGCTTTTTTTCATTTCCTCCCTGTACAGGGCCATCTGGCCCCGCACCATGTCCTCGTCCAGCACATATAAGGGGGTGCCGTATTCCTCCGCCAGAGCCACGGCATCCACGCCGCCGATGGTCAGATGGCCCGCCTGATTCACGGCAAGGTTCGGTTGATTCAGCATAAACAAAAGTCTCTCTTTAACAATAAAATTTCTGTGGTTTTGCTGCGGGCTGTTGACATACGTCCCGCTTTTGGTATATTCTCCTAAGTAAGAAACAGCGATTCTGAGGAGGCACACCATGACGTCAAAGCAAATTGCAGAAAATTATCTTACCTCAGGGACAGCCAAGGCGGACATCCCAAAAGGGCGGATGTTCCTGCTGGCCATACTGGCCGGAGTCTTCATCGCCCTGGCGGGGACGGCCTCTACCATCGGCTCCGCCCTGCTGGGGAAGATGGCCGGGGCTTTGATATTCCCGGCGGGCCTGGCCATGGTGGTGGTCATGGGCAGCGAGCTTTTCACCGGGAACAACCTGATGATCATTCCCGCTTTGGAAAAGCGCCTGTCCGTCAGAAGACTGCTGACCGCCTGGCTCGTGGTATACCTGGGAAATCTGGCCGGATCCATTCTCATCGCGGCCATGACCGTCTGGGGGGGAACCTTCGATTCCTGCTATGAAAGCCTTATCGCCACCGCCGCCGCCAAGACGGCCCTCCCCTTCGGGACGGCCCTCCTCCGGGGAATTTTGTGCAACGTGCTGGTGTGTACAGCCGTGTGGATGGCCATGGGGGCCAGCGGCCCGGCGGGGAAGATCGGGGCGCTGTATCTGCCCATTATGGTGTTCGTCCTGTGCGGCTTTGAACACAGCGTGGCCAATATGTTCTATATCCCCGGGGGCCTGTTCGCCTGTATCCGCTATGGGGTGACAGAGGCGGGCCTTACCTGGGGGGCCTTTCTGTGGAAAAACCTGCTCCCCGTCACCCTGGGGAATATGATTGGCGGGGCGGGCCTGGGGGCGCTGCTGTGGTATATCCATCTCCGCGTTCCGGAAAAAGCGGCCCGAAAGGCTTAATCCATTTACCGTGCGGCGGTCAGGTATTTCAATCCCTGCTGTAAGCCCTCCAGGGTCAGGCGGTACATAGGCACCGCCTTTTTGATGATGCGGATGGTGTCGCTACCGTAGCCCCGCTCCCAGTTATCCTGCGGCAAGGGGTTCAGCCATATCATGCGGTCATAGCGACCGGTGAATTTTCCGATCCAGTCGATGCCCGGCTCCTTGTTATAGGTGTAATAATCGCTGCACCCGCCGGGGCTTAACAGCTCATAGGGGGCCATGGAGGCGTCCCCCACCACGATGACCTTGTAGTCCTGGCCGAGCTGGGACAGCACCCATTCCGTACTGACGGCGGTGGCGTGATGGCAGCCGGGGGCGGTATACAGGTCGTCGTAAAAGCAGTTGTGGAAGTAGTAGATTTTCAAATCCTTGAACTTCGACTCCTTGCTGACGGCCTGGAACAGACTGGCGGTGAGCTTTGTAAACTCCCACATGGAGCCGCCGGAGTCGAAGAGCATGAGTAGCTTCACCGTGTTCCGCCGGGGGCGGCCAAAGACCAGGCGGAGCTGCCCGGCGTTGTCCCCGGTCTGCTTAATGGTTTCGTCCAGCTCCAGCTCCGTTTTCGGCCCGTCCTCCAGGGCGGAAAACTGCCGCAGCCGCCGGAAGGCCATCTGAAACTGCCTTGTCTCCAGCACCCTGTCCTCCCGGAAATCCCGGAAGTTCCGCTCCCCCGCCACCTGTAAGGCGGAGCGGTTCCGGCCCTGGCCCCCCACCCGGATGCCGCCGGGGTAATAGCCGGAATTGCCGAAGGGGGAGGCCCCGCCGGTACCCACCCAGTGGGTTCCGCCGTCGTGGCGCTCGTGCTGCTCCTTCATGCGCTGCTCCAGCATTTGGCGGATGGTCTCGATGTCCAGGCCCTGGTTTTTCAGGGCGGCGGGGTCGTACTCCACCGGGTCGATGGGCTTGGAGAGCCACTCCTCCAGCTCCTTCGGCAGCTCGTCGAAGGGCTGAACATCCCGGAAATACTCTAAAAACACCTGGTCGAAGCGGTCAAAATCCGCCTCCGTATGCACCAGCACGGCCCGGGCCAGGTAGTAAAACCCGGTGAGGGAGGAGCCGTGCAGCCCCTTTTCCAGCCCCTCCAGCAGCGTCCGCCACTCCTGAAGGGAGACCTTCAGTCCCCTGGCCCGGAGTAGAAAGAAAAATCCCGTGAACATTTTTTACCAGCGCTTGCTTTTCTGGGCGCGGGTCAGGGTGTCTAAATCCTCGTTTTTCTTCAGCAGCACCCCGGCGAAGGGCATTTCCTTCTGGATGCGGCTGGGGCTTATGCCGCCGATCTGCAGGGCCTGCACCCAGTCGATAAGCTCCGAGGTGGAGGGCTTTTTTTGCAGCCCCGGCAAGGCCCGGACGGCATAAAACGCCTCCAGCGTCTGATGCAGGAGCTTCTCCTCCAGGTTATCGAAATGTACCCGGAGAATCTTCTCCATCATCTCCTCGTCGGGGAAGTCGATGTAGTGGAAAATGCACCGGCGCAAAAAGGCGTCCGGCAGCTCCTTTTCCGCGTTGGAGGTGATGATGACCAGGGGCCGTTGGGCCGCCGTCACCGTCTCCTTTGTCTCCGGGATGTAAAATTCCATTCTGTCCAGCTCCCACAGCAGGTCATTGGGAAACTCGATATCCGCCTTGTCTATCTCGTCTATCAGCAGCACGCAGCGGGATTCCTTTTTGAACGCCTGCCCCAGCATACCCAGCTTGATATACTTGCCGATGTCAGAAACATCTGCCCCGAACTGGCTGTCATACAGCCGCTGGACGGTGTCGTATACATACAGCCCGTCCTGGGCCTTGGTGGTGGATTTGATGCTCCACACCAGAAGCTCCATCCCCAGCGCCTCCGCCGCCGCCTGGGCCAGCATGGTCTTGCCCGTCCCCGGCTCGCCCTTCACCAGAAGGGGCTTTTCCAGGGCCATGGCGATGTTCACGCTGCCAAGCAGCTCCGGCGAGGCCACATACCCCGCGCTGCCGCGAAATTGATCCATTTTCTTTTCACCTCATGTATATGGGAGCGTCTCCGCTCACAGATTCAGCAATACGTTCTATTATAAATTTGAAAGGCTCGGCGGTCAATCCCGTTTTTGGAAATCGTTTAAACCCACAAAAAATCCCGCCGCCGCGGCCCCCGGAAGGGAGATTCTTATGAAATACCTCATCGCCTCCGACCTCCACGGGTCGGCCCCCTGCGTCCAAAAGCTGATGGACGCCTTTTCCCGTCATCAGGCGGACTATATGCTCCTGCTGGGAGATCTGCTTTATCACGGCCCCCGAAACGCCTTGTCCGATCAGTACGGGCCGAAGCAGGCTATCGAGCTTTTAAACGGCCTGGCGGACAGGCTTATCTGCGTCCGGGGCAACTGCGACGCAGAGGTGGATCAGCAGGTGCTGACCTTCCCCATAACGGCGGACTACGGCTGGATCGTGGAGGACGGACGGCGGCTGTTTCTCACCCACGGTCATCTTTACAGCCCCGACTCTCCCCCGCCTTTTCTGGCCCGCGGTGAGGTCATGCTCTCCGGTCACACCCACGTCCCCGCCTGGCGGGAGCAGGAGGGCCGCTGGTTTTTAAATCCCGGCTCCGTATCCATCCCAAAAAACGGCTCCCCCCACAGCTATATGACCCTGGAGGGCGGCACGTTCACCTGGTACACCCTGGACGGCCAGTCCTACCGCACCCTAACCCTGTCCCCCGACGGGGAGGGCGTGCTGGAATAATTTTTCATATTTTCCTCCCCCCTTGTGACAAAGGGGGGCTTTTATTCGTCTCCTTGACAGAACGAGGATGAGGAGGTGAGTCTCTTGGATGTACAGGAGCTGTATCAGGCCCACAAGAGCATGGTATACCACCTGGCCCTGAGCTATATGAAGTCCCGGCCTGACGCGGAGGATATTTGCCAGAGCGTATTTTTAAAGCTCCTGGAACGGCAGGACTCCATCCGCCCCGGAAAGGAGCGGGCCTGGCTGGCCGCCGTGACGGCGAATCTATGCCGGGATCAGCTCCGGGCGGCCAAGCGCCGCCGGACGGAACCCCTGACAGAGGAGCTTTCCTTTGAAACCGAGGAGCAGGCGGACATCTTCTGGGCGGTCATGGCCCTGAGCGTCCGGGAGCGGGTGCCGGTGTATCTGCACTATTACGAGGGATATTCCACCAGGGAGATCGCCGGGATTCTCCATATCAGCCAAACCGCCGTCACCTCCCGGCTCAGCCGGGCGCGGCGGCATCTGCGGGATATATTATCCAAGGAGGACAAACGATGAAGCAAGCCTATCGTGACGCATGGGATCAGGTGAACCTGTCCCCCGCCGCAGACCGGCGCATTATGGAAGCGCTGGCACAGGGTCGGCCCAGGCCCGTTCCTGTCAAAAAACGCCGCGTGGCGCTGAAAATGACCGCCGCCTTTGCCGCCGCAGTACTCCTTCTCTCCTGCGCCGCCATGGCCGTAGGCGGATTCAGCTATGCAGAAATATCGGAAAGTCTGCGAATGCTTCTGGGCATTGACAGCGGCGCTGTGCCGGACTATATCCAATACGACACCGTGACCGAGGCGGCAAACGCCCGTTACGCCGACGTTCACCACAGCGGCGCCGGGGAGGTATACGCCTCCGCCGGGAACAGCGTATACAGCGAAAGCTTCCTCACCCTGGAGCTGTGGCTTTCCACCGTGACGGAGGAGCAATATGAGAGCTATGTATGGCGGGTGCAGCTTCAGGGCGCAGAGGATGCGGGCTATATCCCCGCCGAGGCTGTCAGTTATCAAAGCGGTCGGTGGGCGGTGGTTCGGGTGACGATTCTCCGGGAGAGCATCCAGTCTGACAGCCTCCGGCTGACGGTCTATGGGGGAACCGAGTCGGAGGAGGGCACGCATTTTTCCATCGAGCGGGTCGGCACGGTCTCTGTGGATGTCCCCGCCGCGGACGAGAGTATGTATCTCGCTCTGGAGGGCGTTTCCTTTGAAAACCAGGAGACCGGCGAGACAGGCCAGATTACCGGCGTGGAAGTACACACCGGCTGCCTGATTTTGTATTGCCATATCGAGGGGATATACGACCTGGAGCAGCAATATTTCCAGGGTACCCAGACCCAGGCATATCTAGACTGGCAAAACAGCGCCCTGCAATTTTTATCCGAAGCCGGTACCTATCTGACCCTGGCGGACGGGACGGAGCTCCTGTGGTTCCCCACCGAGGGCTGTCTCGCCATTGAGGATGATACGCTGATGGAGGTCATGGACTTTGCCGACGCCATCGACCTGGGAGACGCCGTCAGCGTCACCATCGGCGGGGAGACCTATGATCTGGAGCCATAGAATAATAAACATTTGTTTATTGAATGACGTATTTTATTAAAATTCCTTAATTCTCTATCTTATTTTGTCAGATTTACATGAAAAACTGGTTAAACAATCTTTTATTTTCCAGCGATTTTACTTGACATTAACCTCGCCAAACATTAAACTAAGCTTAACCAGTCGCGAGGCGGCACCGGGTCGCTTCGTGTGACTGCTGAAAATTTAAGGAGGAACATAATGAAGGCATCAAAAAGACTGCTGAGCGTATTGCTCGTACTCACCCTGCTCTTCGCTCTTGGCGTCACCGCCATGGCATCCAGCGAGGCCAGCGGCGAGGCTGAGGTCGCGGAGGCTACGGAAGAGGTCGCCGCCGGCGAGGAGATCCTCATCGAGGAGACCACCGCCTATCCCGACGGCCTGACCATCGAGGAGGGCGTCACCTATGTGGCCCCGGACGGCTACTGCGTCATCATGACGGTGGACGGTGTCACTATGACCCAGGCCGCCGGTACCTATGAGGGCGCGGTGGTTCTGGAGGTCGTTCCCCTGACCACCAGCGAGGACAGCACCAGCACCTATCAGACCCAGTCACTGCTGACCAAGGACGAGGACGAGCTGATTGTGGCAGAGTCCGGCGTCAACGGCGAGTATGACGAGAACGGCATCACCGGCGCGGACATCACCGCCGACCAGGCCAGCATGAGCATCGTCACCGTCATCAACGGGGAGTACAGCATCTCTGACTCCACCTTCCACATCCTGCAGACCGGCAACCACGAGTCCGGCGGCAACGACTTCACCGGCGAGGGCTGCGCCATTGCCGTCACCGGCGATTCCACCGTATACATCGACAACGTAACCGTGGTGGGCGACGGTGTGACCCGTACCGCGCTGTTCGGTGGCCTGAGTACCCACGACTCCTATCCCACCATCTATGTTTCCAACTCCAGCCTGACCTCCACCGGCGATGCCGAGGCGGAGGATGCGGCAGTCTGGGTCCTGGGCCTGCACGGCGTTGTGCGTACCTGCCAGTACTGCGACTATTATGATGTGTATTATTACAACACCACCATCGACTCCTTCGGCTGGGCCAGCCTGTCTGTGGACGGCACTGAGGCCCCCACGGCTGAGGATCTGGAAGAGCTGACCGCCGCCTATGTGGAGGGCGAGGGCTATGCCAACGAGGACGGGGAGATCATGACCCTGGCCGAGTTCGCCGTGGCCGTCACCGGCCTGACCGATGAGTATCTGGCCGAGCTGGACGCCGTGGAGTCCGCAGAGGATCTCCAGGCTCTTGAGAACACCAACGACTACAGCCTGTATTACTACACCGGCAAGAATACCCTGGTGGATTCTACCCTGACCATTCTGGACATCGACACCACCGGCACCGGGTATTCCTCCTACTCCATCGGCTCTAACATCAACGTCTACTCCGGCTGCGTCATCGACGCCAGCTATGGCAACGTGGAGGCCAACGAGTACGCCTCCTCCGCTTATGTCAACGGCACTGTCGTGAACGCCACTAAGAGCATCGTAATGTCTCACTCCACCGCCGGCGGCATCACCTTTGTGGCTGATTCCGTGCTGAACGCCGGCGAGATCGCCTTCATCTACAAGGGAACCGGCGACGGCTACACCCAGGACAACCTGGATGAAAGCGCCAGCTCTGACGTTTCCGTCTCCAGCGCCACCGGCGCCAACCTGTATGTCCGCAACACCCTCATCAACGCCCCCGTGCTGGTGCTGGCCTTCGACTCTGACGATCCCGGCTCCACCGGCGGTACCACCATCGAGATCGACGACTCCATCGCCCCCAAGGACGAGAGCTTCGATGTGACCAACGCCAACAGCTGGGGCGCTGCCAGCACCATGTGGGCCGACGGCGCGGGCTACAACTACAACGCCGCTGTGGAAGCCTATTTTGAGGACTGCACCGGCGAGACCGCCCTGGTTGGCGACATCTACAACTGCCACCAGTTCACCTCCAAGAACCTGATCGTCACTCTGGACAACTCCGAGCTGACCGGCGTCATCTCCTCCGGCTACGCCGAGCATGACGTGGACATCATCGACCGCGAGATGGCCTCCACCGACGAGGACTACGTGGGCGAGGACGGCCTGGTATACGGCAACCGTGAGAACCTGGGCGAAGTCACCTGCTACGCCTCCGAGACCGTGAACAACGGCGTCATCCTGACTCTGACGAACGGCGCTGTCTGGAACGTCACCGAGACCAGCTATGTCTCCGTCCTGAACGTGGACGAGACCTCCACCGTCAACGGAACCATCACCGTCCTTGACAGCGGCATCATCATGGTCGAGCCGCTGGAGGCCGAAGCTGAAGCTGAGACCGAGGACGAGGTTCCCGCTACCGACGGAACGGAAAATCAGGCCAACACCCTGGCAGGCGACACCTCCGTCGTCCCTGAGACCGAGGAGGAGTTCGAGGCTTATAAGGAATACCTCACCGAGTACATGACCAATTACGACGGCGAGGGCGACGGCACCGGCTTTGACGACAGCGCCCGCAGCATGGCTCTGAGCGAGCTGACCAGCGTGGGCTTCGGCTCTGATGTGTACGCCTTCCCCTTTGAGATGTTCGTATCTCAGTTCGGCGCGATGGACTATGCCTCCTTCGCGGCAGGCGGCGATGACGCCGCTGCCGAGGCTGCGGACGGCAATGTTCCCGCCGACTTTGAGGAGTACAAGGACTATCTCCGTGAGCAGCTCGCCGCCGACGGCGGCCCCGACGAGTTCAAGGAGGAAATGAACGCCCAGATCGACTCCGCCGAGACCACCGACAGCGAGAATTTCAATACCCTCATCGAGTTCGGCATCGCCGTCTCCTATGACAACTGGTCTGTCGGTATGCTGGAGACCAGCGGCGCTCCTGTAGGAGACTAAGCCCTGAGACAAGCAGTAAAAACCCATTGACTAAACCATCGCCCCCAGCCAACCGGCTGGGGGCGATTTCTGCTCCGACACGTCATATCTGGTTACAAAAATGCTTATTGCATTACATCAAAGCGAAAAACTGGAATATGTCAGTTCATATTTACGAAGTACAGGCCAATCAGGCAAATGCCAACTCCCAGAATTTTGTTCCAAGTCAGTGCTTCATGATAGCCAAGCCATCCCACGAAAATAAGCGCGACTGCAAGAAATGCACTCTGCACAATAGAAAGAGTGCTTACCTGCCACCCATTTCTGTATGCGTACAGAAATCCTACTTCTAAACCAACCAGCACAATACCTAAAACAAATGGCGCGGCATTCATTTTACTATACTCATTTAAAATATTCCCCCTCTTGCTCATCACAAAATACAGCACAAAGGAAAATACACGCAAATTGCAAGTGCAAGTTGGACACTCGGTAGAATGAATTTATGAACCTTGG
>JAJQCH010000062.1 GCA_021202795.1 Oscillospiraceae bacterium | reverse complement strand
AGGTTCATAAATTCATTCTACCGAGTGTCCAACTTGCACTTGCAATTTGCAAATTAATAAGGTTTCTTTATTCAGCTTATACCATTATTTCGTTGGGCGGCCAAAGCTGAAGGCTGTCCATGAGGCGGCGCAGTCCCCGTTTCATAGCATGGTCTCCTTTATTTTTTCCGCCGCCCGAAGCTGCTCTGCCGCAGCGGACAGGGTGCTATCTGTAATGTTATCTCCACCGATGAGGCGGGCAAGCTCTCTCGCCCGGCCATCGCCGTCCAGCTCCTCCACGGTGGTATAGGTACAGCCTTTGGCCTCTCGCTTCTCTATACAGTATTGAGCGTCCGCCATGGCCGCTATCTGGGGCAGATGGCTGATGCAAAGCACCTGCCTGTCCCGTCCCATGCGGGCCAGCTTCTCCCCCACCCGGCTGGCCGCCACGCCGGAGACGCCGGTGTCTATTTCGTCGAACACCGCTGTGGGAACCGGGTCGTTCTCTCCAAAAACCGTTTTCAGCGCCAGCATAATGCGGCTCAGCTCGCCGCCGGAGGCGATTTTGGCGATGCGGCCCGGCTTCTCCCCCGCGTTGGCGCTCATGCGAAAGCAGACGCTGTCCGCACCCTTCGGCCCGAAGCCGGGGTCGCCGGAAAGTGGCTCCATGCTGGTTTCAAACCGGGCAGAGGGCATGGAAAGCTCCTTCAGCTCCCGCTCCACACGTTCAGCAAGCTCCTTCCCCGCCCGGACGCGTGCCTGGGTCAGCTTCTTCGCAGCGGCAATGCAGGCAGCCTTCAGCTTATCCCGCTTTTTATAGAGCTTTTCCAGGGCCTCGCCGCTGTACTCGATTTCCGCGAGACGTTCGGCAGATTCCTGATACAGCGCGATAAGCCCCGCCTCGTCCACGACGGAAAATTTCCGCTCCAGTCTTCTCAACTCGGCCAGACGACCCTCCACCCGGTCAAACTCCGCCGGAGAGAAATCCAGGCCGTCCCGCACGTCACGCACCCGCTCGGCGGCATCTTCCAGAAGACTGACCGCCTCCTGAATCGCATCGTCCGCCGCCGCCAGCTCCTGGCTCCAGCCCCTGGCGCGAGTGAGATACCCCCGCGCCTGTCCCGCCAGCGTGACGGCGGAGCTTTCATCACCATAGAGAGCATCAAAGGCTCCCTCCGTCGCCTCCCGGAGCTTTTCGCCGTTTCGCAGCAGGGCGGAGCGGCCTTCCAGCTCTGCCTCCTCTCCCGCTTTCAAAGAGGCTTTTTCCATTTCCTGCACCCGGTAGGTCAGGCTTTCCGCCAGGCGACGGCGGGTGTCGTCGTCCAGGGACAGGCGGGCTATCTCCCGCTCGTTCTCCTGGAAAGCGGCGTAAGCCGCCCGATAGGCGACCAGCTCCTTTTCCGCGCCGGAAAAGGAGTCAAGGTAATCAATATGGCGGCTCTCATCCAGCAGCTGACGGCCATCGTTCTGGCCGTGAATATCCACGAGATACCCCCCCAACTGACGAAGCTGGGCCACTGTCACCGGCACCCCGTTCACGCGGCAGGAGCCGCGCCCGTCGGCGGAAACGCTGCGCTGGATAATCAGCGTGTCCTCCTCCGGCTCGACGCCGTTTTCCTCGCACCAGGCTCCTGCTTCCGCCACGTCAAACACAGCGGAAGCCAGGCATTTATCCGCCCCGGTGCGAACCAGCTCTCGACTGGTGCGGCCCCCGGTGACGGCGTAAAGCGCGTCTATGATGATGGATTTTCCCGCGCCGGTCTCACCGGTCAGCACGTTCAGACCCTCGCGGAACTCCACGTCGGCCCGCTCCACCACCGCGATATTTTCAATGTGGAGACTTTTGAGCATAGCGAAGCCCCTTATCGCTTATAGGCCCGGCGAAGCTGGGTGCAAAGCCGCTCCGCTGACGCCGCGTTGCGCATGATGAGGATGCCGGTATCGTCCCCCGCCACGGTGCCGAGGACGGTGTCCTCTCCCATGGCGTCCACTGCGCCGCATACGGCGGAGGCCAGGCCCGGCAACGTTTTGATGACGACAGTGTGGAGGGCATGGTCAAAGCCAATGCAGCCCTCCCGGAATATCTCCTCCATGCGACGGGCCTCATCGGACGCCTCATCCTGCCCTGCCGGAGCATAACGGTAGCGTCCCTCAGAGGAAATTTCCTTAATCAGCCGCAGCTCCTTGATGTCCCGTGATATGGTAGCCTGAGTGCTTTTCACGCCCCGGCGTTCCAGCGCTTCCAAAAGCTGGCCCTGGGTTTCTATATCCTCTTCAGCGATGATCTCAAGGATGACCTCCTGCCTGGCACTTTTCATGTTCTTCCCCCCAATTTCTCAAACGCAGTCTCGTAAAAGCTCTTGGTTCCCAAACCGGCCATCAGCAGCTTGTGGGCCGACCGTTTCACGATGATTTGGTCGCCGCATTGCAGGTCGGTCATGCCCCGACCATCCACGGACAAAATGCCCCGTCGCTCCGATCCCAAGTCGGAGGGGATTACCGTCACTACCCGCTCCGGCGTAAGGACAAAGGATCGAGCGGCCAGCATATGGGCGCATATAGGCGTCAGGATAATAGTCTCCGCCCCCGGCTCCACCAGCGGCCCACCGGCGGACATAGAATATGCCGTGGAGCCTGTTGGAGAGGATACGATGATTCCGTCCCCGGAGAAATCCAGGATCTGCTGCCCATCCCCCAGCGCGGCCAGGCGAATATTCTGCACCACGCCGGAGACTACCGCCTCGTTTAGACCTGTGTCAGAGAAAATTGTCTCGCCGTCCCGGCGTATCTCCACATCCAGCATCATGCGGGGTACAAGCTCAAACCGCCCCGCCGCAGCCTGGAGCAGCAGCTCTACGCTCTCTCCGTCCAGCTCCGCAAGAAAGCCCTTGTGGCCCAGATTCACCCCCACCAGCGGCACCATATGCTCCATGATGAGAGGCGCGATGCGCAAAATCGTCCCGTCCCCACCCAGGGTGACGAGAAGATCGGCTCCTTCCAGGGCCTCCCCCAGAGGGATGGGAGGAAACAGACCGCCCTCGTCCCCGTAGAGGGGACTGACTGTCACCTGACATCCGGCTTCCTCCAGCATGGCCTTGGCTCGCAGGGTGCAGGAAAAATCTGCATCCCGCTGAACATTTGGACATAACACAATACGCTTCAACCTGTTCACCCCCATCCATTTTTATTTGTCCAGCGCCTCATGGGATCGGCGCACAATGTCCTCGCAGTCCGCTTCTATGGCGTTGCCCTCTTTTCCCAGCCAGGCCAGGTATTCGATATTCCCTTCCGGCCCCCGTACAGGGGAAAAGGTCAGCCCTCGGAGAACAAATCCAATGGCCGCAGCATCTGCTATAAAGGTTTCCAGTACCTGCCGGTGTACCTCTGGGTCGCGGACGACGCCCTTTTTCCCGACCAGCTCCCGTCCGGCCTCAAACTGGGGCTTTACAAGGCATATCACCTGTCCCACCGGCGTCAAAAGCTCCCGCACCGCCGGCAGCACCAGCCGCAGGGAGATGAAGGACATATCCATCACCGCCATGTCCGCAGGGCCTGGGAACATATCTGGCGTCAGGTTCCGGGCGTTAGTGCGCTCCATCACCGTGACCCGCTTGTCCTGGCGCAAGGCCCAGGCAAGCTGACCATAGCCCACATCCACCGCGAAAACGTGCTTCGCTCCCCGCTGCAAAAGGCAGTCTGTGAACCCACCGGTAGAGGCCCCACAATCCACGCAGACAAGCCCTGCCGGATTGATTTGAAACTCATTCAGCGCCTTTTCCAGCTTCAGGCCGCCCCGGCTGACATAGGGGAGCTTCTCCCCCCGAAGCTGCACATCCGTCGCCTCCGTCACCGCCGCGCCAGGCTTTAGTTGGCGCTGGCCGTCCACATATACCTGCCCCGCCATAATAAGGGCCTTGGCCCGCTCCCGGCTCTCCGCCAGGCCCAGGTCGTATACACGCTGGTCAAGTCTCGTCTTTTCCATCCAGCATCTCCCTCACAGCCTGGGCAATACCCTGGCCGTCCAAGCCTGTTTTTTTCCGCAGATCCGCCGGGTCGCCATGCTCCAGTATTCCGCTCTCCAAATTGACAAGCCGGGCGTGCCTGAGATAAATCCCCGACTCCCCGGCGGCGGCCAGCAGCCGTCCGCCTATGCAGCCTGTGCGGCACACATCCTCCGGCACCAGCAGGGCCGCCGTTTTCCGCACCGACTCCAGCACCGGCGCAGGATCTACCGGGCAGATGACATTTATCTTTATCACTTCCGCCGAAATGTCCTGCCTCTCCAATATGTCCGCCGCCTCCAGTGCCGGGTTTATCTCCCAGCCATAAGCTGCGATGGTCACGTCCGTTCCCGGACGCAGAACGACACCGGGCTTGTCCGAGGTTTCGCCCCGGAACCGACCCTCCCCGCCGCGGGGATAGCGCACGGCCACAGGGCCGTCGTCCTCCAGCAGGGCGCGGCGCAGCATGGCCCGCAGCTCCGCGAAGCTGGCGGGGGCATATATCCGTATTCCCGGCACACTGGAAAGATAAGCCACGTCAAAGGCCCCCTGATGGGTCTCCCCATCCCGGCCCACGATACCGGCCCTGTCCACACAGAAAACAACGTGTAGCCCCATGAGGGACACATCATGGATGAGCATATCATAGCTGCGCTGCAGGAAGGTGGAGTACACCGCGAACACAGGGACAAGCCCCTGAGCCGCCATACCCGCCGCCATGGCGCAGGCGTGTTCCTCCGTGATGCCCACATCGAAAAAGCGGTCGGGGTAGGTCTCCTGGAACCCTATCAGGCCCGTCCCCTCCTTCATAGCCGCCGTAATGGCTACGATGCGGCTGTCCTGCCCCGCCAGCTCTGTCAGCGCCCGGCCAAAAACGGAGGAAAAATCCTCTCCCGTGTAATGTATTACGCCGCTTTTCAGGTCGAATACCCCAACGCCGTGAAAAGCCTCCGGCGCCTGCTCCGCTGGGGGATAACCCCGGCCCTTCTGGGTGATGACATGGACAAAACACGGCTTTTCTTGGGCCTTGGCCCAGCGAAGGGCGTTTTCCGTCTGCTGGATGTTATGACCGTCGATGGGGCCAATATACTCAAAGCCGAAATCATCAAAAATATTATCCGGGATGATGCGCTCCTTCAGCCAGTTTTTCAGCCGGTGCAAAATCTGATACAATCCCGGCACGCGGGCCATCATCTGTTTTCTGTACCAGCGCTTGAAGCGCAGGTATTGGGGCCTTGTGCGCATACGGCTGAGCATGGCCGCAAGGCCGCCCACACCCTGATTGATGGACATTCCGTTGTCGTTTAATATGACCACCAGCGGCTCCCCACTCTGGCCTGCGTCGGACAGGCCCTCGATGGACATCCCGCCGTTGAGTGCGCCGTCCCCTATCAGGGCCACCACATCGTAATCCCCGCCCAAGGCGGTTCTGGCCCGCGCCATGCCCAGTGCCACAGACACGGAATTGGAGGCATGGCCCGCAATAAAGGCATCATGTACGCTCTCCTTAGGCTTGGGAAAGCCGGACATTCCGCCCAACTCCCGGAAGCTTTCAAATCCGGACATACGGCCTGTCAGCAGCTTATGCGTATAGCACTGATGACCCACGTCAAAGACCAGTCGGTCTTTCGCGGTGTCATAGACCCGATGTAGGGCTACCGTCAGCTCAACAGCTCCCAGATTGGAGGCCAAATGCCCCCCCTGTTCCGAAAGAGATTGAAGCAAAAACGCCCGTATCTCCTCGCAAAGCACATCCAATTCCTCTGAAGAAATTTCCTTTAAGTCCTCAGGGCTTTTAATTTTATCTAAAATAGTCATAATTGGCTCACCCTACCAAACATAGCAGCAATGCACAGATGGTCTGAAGCTCACCTAACGCGCTTTTATATCTCATAGTCCCAATAATAACAAAATGCACCCTGTTTTTCAAGATGCATTTTGAATAAAATTCACGAGGTAATGAATATTTTTACCGGCAGCCGGTAATATCATGTCTCCCGGCCCGCCAGCTTGATGGTCAGCCAGCGGAGAAAGCCGGTGTCCTGGAAGAAATCTAACTGTTCCAGCGCCTTCTGCGTGTTGCCGGAAGCCATTGCATTACAGGCCTCCGCCCCCAGCAGAGCGCAGAGACCGTCTCCGTCCAGCACATCGTCCCGAAGTTGGAAGGCAAGGCCCACCAGCAGACCGTACTGCAAGGCGGCCCGCTCTGTCTCCTGGCTGGCTCCGGCAGCGGCGGCACCCATGGCACAGGCTGCGGCCAGGAGCGTGGCCGTCTTATCCACCTCTGTGGCGACCATAGCCTCTGCGGAGGCAGGAACACTCAAATCCGTGTGCTGCCCGCCGCAGATGCCCGCAAGGCCCGCTGCGTTTGACAGCAAACGGCAGCAGCGCATTTTCTGTCCGTCACTCAGGGGCGCGGCGCATATGGCCTCAAACGCTTCCGCCTGAAGGCAGTCCCCCGCCAGGACGGCGGTTGTCTCCCCAAATTGCTTATGACAGGAGGGCTGGCCCCGCCGCAGGTCGTCGTCGTCCATGCAGGGCAGGTCGTCGTGTATCAGGCTGTAGGTGTGCAGCATTTCAATGCCGCAGGCGATGGGCATACATCGCTCCACATCGCCCCCGCAGATGCGGCAAAATTCCAGACACAGCACCGGGCGTATACGTTTTCCTCCGGCAAGAAGACTATAGCGCATAGCCTCCCGAAGACCGTTTTTTTCGTCCTCCGCCGGGAGAAAATATTCTGCCAAAGCCTTTTCTATTCTCTTCTGCAGCCCGGTCAGACGCAGGGAATACTCATCCTCCCGCTCACTCAAAGGGAAGTTCCTCCGGGGTTCCGTCCGCCCCCTTGCGAAGCTGAACTACCTTCTGCTCCGCCTGATCAAGCTGCTGGCTGCACTGCTTAATAAGCCCCGCCCCTTCCTCAAAAAGGCCAAGACTCTCCGCCAGGGGCGCGTCCCCTTTTTCCAGCAGCCGGACGATCTCCTCCAGCCGGGCCAGGGATTGCTCAAAGCTCTTTTTCTCTTCCGCCACTGTGAACCTCCTTCACAACACAGTCCAGGTCACCCCCGGACAGCTTCACGTTTATCTCATCCCCCGCCGCAAGCTCCGACGCCTGCCGCACGGCGGCGCCGTCCTTTTCCACAATGGAATAGCCACGACCCAGCACCTTCAGAGGGCTGAGTGCGTCCAGCTTCGCGGCCAGAGCTACATACCTTCGCCGTGCTTCAGCCACGGTCTGCTCTCCCGCGCTGGAAAGACTGGCGCGGACATAGTCCAGAGCCATGCGCTTGGCCCCCAGATACACCTCTGGGTCGGTCAGCGCCGGGCGGGTGGAAAGCTCCTCCAAACGGCGGGAGAGCCTGTCCAGCTTCTTGTCCATACCCTGCTGGAGCCGCACCCCGTTCTGGGCAACGCCCGCCAGCACGTCCACCATATCCGGTCCCACGATTTCCGCTGCATTGGAGGGCGTGGCGGCCCGCCGGTCGGCCACATAATCTGCAATCGTCACATCCGGCTCATGCCCCACCGCTGAGATAATCGGCAGCTCCGAAGCATAAATGGCCCGCGCCACCCGCTCGTCGTTAAAAGCCCATAAATCCTCGATGGAACCGCCGCCCCGGCCCGTGATGATAACGTCCGCCACATGGTAACGGTTGGCGTATTGGATAGCACCCACAATCTCCGGCGGCGCCTCCGCGCCCTGCACCCGCACGGGCAGAACAAGGATCTTCGCCATGGGCCAGCGCTTTCCCAGCACACGGATAATGTCGTGTACCGCCGCCCCGGCTCCGCTGGTGATAACCGCCACCCGCCTGGGAAAGGCAGGCAGCGGTTTTTTATGGGCCGGATCAAAAAGTCCCTCTTCTGCAAGCTTTGCTTTTAGCTGCTCAAAGGCTACCTGTAGATCTCCCGTTCCCTCAGGCATTAGGCCGGAAACATATAATTGATAGGCCCCGTCCCTAGGATAGACCGAAACCCGTCCCGCGGCGGTAACGCTCATGCCGCTTTCAGGTCGAAACCGCAGTCTGGAGGCACTGGAACGGAACATCACACATTTCAGGCTGCTCTCCCCATCCTTCATGGTAAAATAATGATGTCCAGAGGGGTATATCTTATAATTCGACAGCTCTCCCCGAACCATCACCCTGTCCAACATGGGATCTGCTTCCAGCAGCTCCTTGATGTGACCGTTTAGCTGGGAGACAGTAAAAATAAGCTCATTCATTTCATTCATCAACGCACTCGGCCTCCGGCGGAGTATCGTCGTTTTCCGGCAAAGGCTCATCCGGCTGGCTGGCAGCCTCCTGGGACTGCTGTTTTTCCACCTCGCCTCGGTAAAAGCCGCCCAAAATGCCGTTTATGAAGGACACCACCGCCCGATCCTCATAGCCCTTGGCCAGGTCTATGGCCTCGTTAATGGCGGAAGCGTCTGGCACATCCGGCATATATAACACCTCAAACATGGCCTGGCGCAGCACCGCCGCCGCGCTGCGGGATATGCGTTCTGTGCGCCAGCCTTTGGCGTATTTCCCGATATAGCCGTCCAGCTCCTCCCGATGTGCCATCACACCGATAACGCTTCGGCGGATAAAATCCATATCCTTGGCCGAAGGAGCTTCACTATAGACGTCTCCTTCCTCCGCCATGGCCGCATAATGCTCCGGCTCGAAAAAGGCCCAAAGGGCCTCCTCCGGCTGCTGGCCGGTGGCGGCCACAGAAAAGCCAAGCTGAATGGCGATTTCTCGCGCTGCTGTTCTGGTCATTTCTTTCTCCACATACAACAAGGCCCCCGTTCTGGGGGCCTGATTTTTTTTGCCTCTCCGCCTGTCTTTATTTATCCAGGGAGATGCCCGTCACATGGACGTTTACCACGCAGCTCATGCCAGTAACGGATTCCACCTCTGTGCATACCGTATCCTGCACCCGTACGGCAACATCGGTAATGCTCCCGGCAGGCCGGACGTTTATCAGCACGTCGATGGTAATCTTCTCATTGATAAAGCGGATTTTCAGGCCCTTCACAGGATTTTTGCGCCCAAAAAGCTCCACCAGCTCCGGCGAAGTGGGACTGCCCATACTGGCAACGCCCTCCACCTCGGTGACTGCTGCACTCACCATAACGGCGATTACGTCCTCCGAAATGTTGACGGTACCTTTTTCCTCTTGTTTGGTGATGTAATTTTCGGCCATGGCCTAACACCTCCAAGTAAATTGATGGAGGTATTATACCATACCCCACCCAAAAAGAAAAGGGTAAAAGGACAAAACTTATTCCATTTCTTTTGCCGTCAGTCTGTCACCTCGATAATGTTCAGCTCTGTAGCCGCAAAGTCTGTATTAGCCAGAACAGTCTCCGTGATTTGAGCTACCTGGGTGGAGGTCAGGCCCTCTATTGACGCAGGAACAGCCACGGTAATGCCATCGTCCGAGGCAAACACAACACAGTCCGCATAGCCCTTGGCCAGCAACTCGTTTTCCACCAACGCCTCCTGCAAATTCCAGGCGGCCATGGCGTTAATCTGCTCCATAGAGGCGTCTATTACCTCCTGAGAGGTATCGTCTGAGGAGCAGGCCAATTCCAAAAGCTCCAGAGCCTCATCACGGGAGGCCTGGCGGGACAGCCGCGCCTCGTCAAAATAAACCGAGGTGATCGAACTGGCCTCCTCCGCCTCCGCTGAGGCCGCCAGGTATTCCTCCTCTGCCTCTGCCATGGCTGCGTCCTCAGCCACTACCATAGCCGTGTCCGCCGTTCCCCATCTGCTGTTATACGACCAGTTCAGGTACACCGCCGCACCTACAAACACCAGTACCGCCGCAATGACGATATTCCGCTTTAAATTTCTTCTCAAGGTCTATCCCTCCATCATTTTGAAAATTTCGATCTTATCCGCGCCCAGACCTGTATAGCAGCGCACCGCCTCCGTTATTTCCAGGCGCACCGCTGCGCTGTCCGCCCCCTGGCATACGATGGCCGCGCCGCTGTCAGACAGCAGCAAGCTGACCTCTCCTACACCTTCAATCTGTGATAGCAGCGCCTCCAGCCTCGCCTCCTCCGTTACACCGTCGTCCTCCCCGGCAGATTGGCCCGTTGGCCAGACCAGCAGCGCCAGCCCCACTAGCCCCACAAGAAGCATATATTTCCAGCTTCCCAGCCGTTCCGTCAGAGTCTTCCACCTATCCAGCATCGCCAGTCCACTCCTGTCGTTCCGCCGGGATGCCCAACTCCGCCTCTATCGTCTGTGAAAGAGCCTCGTCATAAACCCCGCTGAGAACTGCCTGCCAGGGATACCACACCAGGGCCTCCTCATCCCACCGTGCCGTTACAGACACTTCCCGCACGGTCACGCCTGTCGCCGCCGCTTTGTCTAATATATATGCCTCATATTTCTCTTCTATGTATGTTCGATTGAGCATTTTTGTCTCCTCCTCTGACTGCTCTACCACACTCTCCGCCATCTGCTCATACTCCGCAAACCCTACCACCAAATCATCCAGGTCAATTTCCAGCACCGGCGACACCAGCGCCAGCGTACACACGATGGTGCTTACCAGCCCCGTTACTGACCGCACCCGTCCCGGTGGGGTCAGAGCCATGGCTACGGCCCGGAGAACGGAGGCCGCCACGATGCCCATGATCCAGCTTTTCATCCCGCCACCGCCTCCATAGACAATACAATGGACACAAACAGCATAGCCGCCGCACTTCCCAACAATCCCAGCGCCATGCCGTAGGCCGTGCCGATGTTTCCAATAAGGGCCGAAAGCCGCCCCTGGGAAAAAGGCTCCGCAATGCAGGCCGCCGCCTTGAACAGCAGATAGTGCAGGCCCAGGCTCAGAACCGGCCCAATGCACACGCACAGCACTGCCGCCAGTCCGAATATCCCCACCCCGTTTCGCAGCAGAGCCGCCCCTGCAAGATATGTATCCGCAGCGTCAGACAGAATAGAACCCACCACAGGCAAGGCCGCCGATATAGCCGTTTTCGTCAGGCTCCCCGCCAGCTTATCCGCACTCCCCGCAATAATGCCGGAAAGCGTCAGGCACAGAGTAAACACCGTAGTCAACCCAGTCAAAAGCGTACTGCACAGCCAGCTCAAAAGCTTTGCCGGCCCGCCAAGCGTACCGCCTGGCAGAGCGGCATCCGCTGTGCTGACGGCGGCAAAGGCATATATCAGGGGCAGAATGGCCTGGATGCCCACCGTCATCAGAATATCCAGCCCCAGGGCCGAGGCAGTATACCGGGCCGCCCCCGCCGCCCCGCTGCCAGTCGCAGCAGATGCCGCCGCAATGCAGGGCAGCAACGCCTTGGAAAAATCCGACAAATCTGTCAGCGCTGTCTCTGTCTGTCCCAAAAAGGAGGTCATATCTCCCGCACAGCAGCTCATAATCGCCAATGCCCCCGCCATAACCGCGAAATCTGGCATCTGTCCATTCTCGCTTACAGCCCCAATCAGAGAGCAGAGAAGCACCACCCCCAACGCTGTGCAGGCACTGTTGGCTGCCCTGGCAAGCTGTTCCTGCAAAGCAGAGACCACCCACTGCCAGATGGTTTTAAAAAGACCTGTCCCGCTGACCGCGTCGTTAACCGTTACTTCCCCCAATATCTCCTGGGCCGCATCCGGCAGAGCCTGCTCAACCTCCTCCGTATCCACAGCCAAGGCCGGAGTACAAAGAATCAAAGCGGCCAACAGAAAGCACAAAACACCTTTCATCTTCCGGCGCTCCTATACCATATTATTAATCATTTGAAATAGTGCCTGTATAAGGGGCAGCGCCGTCATCACAGCACAGGCCGCGCCGCACAGCTCCACTGCGGAGGCCACTGCGGCCTGTCCTCCGTCCCGGCACAGGTCGGCGCTGATACGGGTGATAATGCCAATTCCCGCGCATTTTAGCACCGGGTTGACCACGGCTGCACTCAGCTCTATCTGCTCCACAGTCTGAACGATCATATCGCTCAGTCCCTGGAACAATTCCATGGCCAATACTACTCCCATCAGACTGACGGCAAGTCCCACTGCAAAGCTCATCTCCGGGGCAGTCTTTTTCAGCAGCAGCGACAGCACTACCCCGGCAATGCCAATGGCCGCCGCCTTAATCAGCACACTCATCCCAGGGAGAACAGGGTCTTGATAAGCTCGAACAGCTCGGCAATCTGCTGCACCAGTACCACCAGCACTACCACCAGCCCTGCAATGGTGGTCATAAGCGCCTGCTCGTCCCGCCCGGAGCGGGTCAGCAGCAAATTCAGCACCGCCACCAAGATACCCACCGCCGCGATCCTGAATATCAGATCCACATCCATAAATATTTTACGACCCTCTCTTTCGTTTTAATCACAGGAGTAGCACACACAGCATGGCGCCTCCGGCGGCAGACAGGGCGATATAGACCCGTCCTTTTTCTTTGGCCTGCACCCTGGCCTCGTCCTTGGCAAGCTCCATTTCCCGGTGACACAAACCCACCGCCTGCGTCTGTTCCTCCGCTCCATATCGCCCCAGCACAGAACCCAGTGTGCGAAGGATTCGTTCTTCCTCCTCTGGCAAAAAAGAAAGGCCCTCGGCCCACAGTGCAGAAAAGTCGCACTCCCCCAATCGGGAAAGACCGGCTCCTACCCTCCGGCACAGCGAAGCGGCCTCTCCGTCAAGCTCGGTTTCAAGCACTGTGAAAAGCTCCGGCAACGGGGTTTTAAATCGCGCCAGCTCAAACTCTATCATAGAGAGCATCCGACACAGCTCCTCACGCCGGAAAACAGTTTTGCGAAGCTGTCTCGACCCGGAAATACCCGCCATCAGGCAGGCTGCCATAAGGAGAACAGCTCCTGTCAGGCGCATGGCTTTACGGAATATCGGCGTACACCGTCCTGCTCCTCTATCCACACCATGCGCCGAAAGGCACCCGCCTCCAGAAGCCCCCGGCAGGCCGCCGTCACATGGCCGTCCCGCTCCCCGTGAACCGTCGCCAGCAGCCGTACGCCGCAGCCCACTCCCTCAAGCAGTGCGCTGGCATCCGTACTATCCGTTATTTCATCCATGGCTACTACTTGGGGATTCATGGCCCGCACCAGCATCCCCACTGCCTGAGCCTTCGGCACGCCAGTCAAAATGTCCACACACGGACCTATATCAAATTGAGGCTGGCCGGATTGGGCAGCTCCGATTTCCCCGCGTTCGTCCGCCACCGCCACCCGGCATCCCTGCTCTGACAGACAGCGTATCAGCTCCCGCAAAAGAGTAGTCTTGCCCCCGCCGGGAGGTGAAGCAATCAACGTAGACTGAAACCCGTCTTGATTCAGTGCCTCCCATATTTCCCCGGCACAGCCGGGTACGGCTCTGGGTACCCGCAGAGACAGCGACGAAAAGCTTCGCAGGCCCTCCAGCCCTCCGGCACCTATAACACCTGTACCGCATACGCCCACCCGCACACCGCCGGGGGCAGACACAAATCCTCTTGTCAACTGCGCTCCCGCTGCATGGAGCGAGGCCCTCGTAGCCGCTTCCAGCACAGAACGCAGATCCTGCTCCGTTACTAGTGGCGCCGACAGAGCATATTCTTTTCCCCGAAGCAGCGCCGTGCCAAATCGTCCCTGACGCAGACGAAGCTCCTCGCAGACAGCCCGTTCCTCCGGCACAAGAGACAACGCTGCCGCTCGCAGGGCCGGCGGCAGAAGGGCTGCCACCGCCAGAAATCCATCCATGTCCCCACCTCCTTCACAGGACAAGTCTATTATCTGTCCGCCCCCATTATGCCATGCGGAAACAGTTGACTTTGATTCTTTTATCTGGTAGCATAAACAGGATTGTAAGCAAATAAAAAGTATAAAGCCCATCATCTAACCGAAGGGAGGCTGTCCATGCTATGCGGCAAATTCTGACGGGATATTGGGGAGAATACAAAAATTCCCTGATCCTAACCCCTATCTTCGTCTTGTTTGAGACCATCGTTACTCTGGCGCTGCCCACCTTGATGTCAAACATTGTGGACACCGGCGTGGCAAACGGCGACAGGCGGTACATCATTCTCTGCGGTCTTTTGATGACGGCCCTGGCCTTGTTCAGCGCCGCCGCCGGGTATTGCAGCACCTGGCACGCCTCGCGAGCCTCCAACGGTTTCGGCTCTAACTTGCGAGTGGCCATGTTTCATCATATCCAGGATTTTTCCTTCTCGGATATTGACCGATTTTCTACCGCCAGTCTTGTCACCCGCACTACCAGCGATGTGCGTCAGCTTCAAAACGCCATGCAGATGATGCTCCGCACCCTGATACAGGCTCCCTTTCAGCTTGTAGTTGCCCTGGTCATCGTATGTACCTATAGCTGGAAGCTTGCACTGATTTACTTTGTTGCGGTTCCCCTGCTGTTCATTGGTGTGGTCTCCGTTATGTCTGCGGTTGATAAACTGTTTACCATCGTACAGCAGAAGCTAGACGCTATGACGGCAGACATTCAGGAGAATCTGATTGCCATTCGCGTGGTAAAGGCGTTTGTTCGCCAGGAGCATGAGAAACGAAAATTCAAAAAGGCCAATGATGACCTGACTCTCGCCAATCTGAAGGCTGTGGGCCTTATTATCATTATGAGTCCCCTGGCTACCATCGTTTTGAATATCGTAACATTGTGTCTGTATTGGTTTGGCGGACGGCTGGTGGCCTTTGGGGAGATACAGTCCGGCCAGCTTTTGGCTGTTATCAGCTACCTGACACAGATCATGTTCAGTGTGATGATGTTCTCCATGGTGCTGATGCAGTATATCCGCAGCCGAGCCTGTGGCAAGCGTATTGCTGAAGTGCTGAACACTGTCCCGGACATTCAGACAAAGCCGGACGCCTCCGCCCGCGCCATCGCTCAGAATCATGGCTCTGTGGAGTTTAAAAATGTCTCTTTCCGCTATTCCAAGACCGACACCGGCGAGGAAGTGCTGACAAACATCTCCTTCACGGCGCAACCTGGTCAGACCATAGCCATTGTAGGCGGCACCGGCGCGGGAAAATCCAGTCTCGTGAACCTTATCCCCAGGTTTTACGATGTCTCGGAGGGACAGGTGCTGGTAGACGGTGTGGACGTGCGGGACTACCGCATCGAGGATCTGCGGGACGGCGTCGGCATGGTACTGCAAAACAACGTCCTGTTTTCCGGCACCATTCGTGAAAACATCTCCTGGGGCCAGGCGGACGCCTCAGACGAGGAGATTGTCCAGGCCCTGAAAAATGCCCAGGCGTGGGATTTCGTCTCCCAAATGCCAGAGGGGCTGAACACTTACATTCAGCAGGGAGGCACCAATGTCTCCGGTGGCCAGAAGCAGCGGCTGTGCATTGCCCGCGCCATGCTGAAGCACCCGGCCATCCTTATCCTGGACGACAGCACCAGCGCCGTGGACTCCGATACCGAGGGCCGTATTCGAGACAGCTTCAGCCGGGAGCTGAAGGATACTACTGTGTTTATTATTGCCCAGCGTATTTCCTCTGTGGTATCGGCGGATAAAATCATTGTTCTGAATGAGGGTCGTATCGATGCTACAGGTACCCACAGCGAGCTGATGGAGACCAGCGAAATTTACAGGGAAATCTACACATCCCAGGTAGAGGAGGCGCTTTCCGATGGCTGAAAAGAAAAACCGGCAAGGCGTTCTTGCCCAGCTAAAGGCCCGACTTGCCGTGGACGATGTGGACGTAAACGATGCCGAAATCTACAAGCACGTGGAAAACGGCCCCGGCCCCGGCGGTGGCAAGGACTTCCGCAAGCCCAAGGACACCAAGGGAACACTGCTGCGTATTTTGGGCTACGCCGGAAAAAACCGGGGACTTTTGGTGTTGATCGTTGTTATGATGCTGATTTCCACCGGCTGCTCCCTGGTTGCCAGCTACTTTCTGAAGCCTCTGATCGACGACTATATCGTCCCCCTCATCACGCAGCCGGAAAAAGACTTTGCCGCCCTGGCGGGACAGCTTGCCATTCTGGCCTGCATCTATCTTGCCAGCGCGGTGGCCACCTATTTCACCTCCCGCGCCTGTATGCAAGTGGCCCAGTGGTCAACAAACGCCATGCGCCGGGATCTTTTTGCCGCATTACAGGATATGCCCATCACCTATTTTGACCAGCACACCCACGGAGAGCTGATGAGCCGCTTTTCAAACGACGCGGACAACGTGCAGATGTGTCTGGAGCAGGGCATAGTGCAGTTTTTGTCCGGCATCATCACCTTTGCCGGCACCGTGGTTCTCATGCTGGCCCTGAGCTGGAGGCTGTTTATTGTCACAGCCATCACCATTGCGCTGTCCTTCGGCCTGGTGCGGGGTGTTGGAAAATATTCCAAAATACTATTTAAGAAGCAGCAATCCTCCCTGGGTATCCTGAACGGCTATATTGAAGAAATGCTGGACGGTTTGAAGGTCGTCAAAGCGTTCAACTACGAGGAACGGGCCAAGGACACCTTCGGCGACCTGAACGATGAGTATCGGGAAAATGCCATCTGCGCAAATTTCCTGGGAAACGTTATCATGCCCACTATGAACGCTGTGATGAACATATGCTATGCGGTGACGGCGGTACTGGGCGGCTTTATGACGGTGACAGGCCGGTTCACCATCGGCTCCCTCGGCGTCTACCTCAACTATATCCGGCAGGTAACGACCCCCATCAACATGATGTCAAACCAGGCCATCAACCTGTTTTCCGCCATCGCCGGCGCAGAGCGGATTTTCGCCGTCATCGACCACGAGCCGGAGACAGACGAGGGCAAGGTCTCTCTGGTTACTGTGAATCGGGCCGAAGACGGAACCATCACAGAAACGGGCCACGGGGAGCGCACCGGCTCCTGGGCATGGAAGATTCCCCAAGAGGACGGGAGCTTTGCGTATAAGGAAGTCCTCGGAAATGTACGGCTGGAAAACGTCAGCTTTTCCTATGTGCCGGAAAAGCCCGTGCTGAAGGACATCACCGTTTGGGCTAAGCCTGGCGAGAAGATCGCTTTTGTTGGTTCCACCGGCGCGGGTAAGACCACTATTACAAATCTAATAAATCGATTCTATGAGATAGATCGGGGCCGCATCCTTTTTGACGGCATCGACGTGAAGGACATCCAGAAGTCCGGCCTGCGCCGGAGCCTTGGCATTGTGCTTCAGGACACAAATCTTTTCACCGGCACAGTGATGGATAACATTCGTTACGGTAGACTGGACGCCACGGACGAGGAGTGCATCCAGGCGGCCAAGTCCGCCAACGCCCACGGCTTTATCACCCGTCTGCCGGACGGCTACAACACCATGATCAGCGGAAACGGTCAGAATCTGTCCCAGGGTCAGCGCCAGCTTTTGGCCATCGCCCGCACCGCCGTGGCAAATCACCCGGTTATGATCATGGACGAGGCCACCAGCTCTATTGACACCCGAACGGAAAAGCTGATTGACAAGGGTATGGACGCGCTGATGGAGGGACGAACCGTGTTCGTCATCGCTCACCGGCTCTCCACTGTCCGCAACGCCCATGCCATCGTTGTCATCGAGCATGGCGATATCGTGGAACGAGGCAGTCATGAGGAGCTGCTGGCCCAGGAGGGCAGGTATTATATGCTCTACACTGGACAAAGCGAGCTTGAATAATTGTTTGAAAAACGCATTTCTATTTTATAATTCCGTGCTATAATATAAACAGGACAAACCATTTGGGGTAAATTGGAGGGAAACCATGGAAAACGTATTAGCTGTAAAGACCGCCCTTTTGGGGGACATCGTGTCCGCGAATGGTCTTATCACCGGGCGAGAGGAAGAGGTCATGGAGCTGATCTCCACCCACGGGGAGTTTTTGCCCCGACCTGATGCAGAGGAGGATCCCTCCTATAAACAGATTATCCCTTATGTGACTATCCTTCGGGACGAGCAGGCTTTTGCCACCCGCCGCCTGAACAAGGGCGGTGAGAGCCGCCTTCACGGACTGGTCAGTCTTGGCGTGGGTGGTCATATCAACCAGACAGACGAAAAGGACGGCGACTGGCTGATGAACTGTTTGCGCCGCGAGGTGGAGGAAGAGGTGAATATGTCTTACTTCGGTACGCTGACTCTGCGGGGCCTGATAAACGACAACAGCAACGATGTTGGAAGCGTACACCTGGGCTTCTTTTTCACCCTGACCACAACCGGGGACGTATCCGTCCGGGAGACGGAAAAGCTGGAGGGCGGATTCCTGCCCCTGTCCTCCCTGGCAGAGACCGTCCCTCAGATGGAAACCTGGAGCCAGATCATTACGCCGGAGCTGACAGCCCTATGGATAGCTGGGAAGCTCTGAAAAAGGAATGTGCCGCCTGTCAGGGCTGCGGACTGGGCCGCACACGGCACAATCTGGTCTTTGGAGTAGGAGACCAGAACGCAGACGTTATGTTCATCGGGGAAGGCCCCGGCGAGCAGGAGGATTTGAAGGGCGAACCCTTTGTCGGCCCGGCGGGACAGCTTCTGGATACCATGCTGGAGATTATTGATCTGGACAGGACAAGGGTATATATCGCAAACATTGTGAAATGCCGTCCTCCCCGAAACCGCGACCCGCTGCCGGATGAGCAGGCGGCCTGTATGGGCTGGCTCCGACGACAAATCGCCCTGGTAGACCCAAAGATTTTTGTGTTCCTGGGACGCATCGCAGCCATGGCCTTCATCAAGCCGGATTTCCGCATCACCCGCGAGCATGGTCAGATTTTTACTGTAGAGGGCCGACCGGCCATGGCTCTTTATCACCCCTCCGCCCTGCTTCGCGACCCTGGCAAGAGGCCGGAAACCTTCGTAGACCTAAAGCAATTACAACGGGAGATTCAAAAGCTATGCTATTATGATGGAACTGCACCCAGTCACCCTGGCGGACAAGTCATGGATAGACCCCCTGGTGCTGGCAGAGGATTCCCCCAGCGCCGACTATAATTTTGGAAACATATTTCTGTGGGACGACAGCTTTCACCAACAGGTGGGCCAGCTTGAGGAACGGCTGATCGTTATGCCCTGCTATGAGGAAAAGCCCTTCTTCGCCTGGCCTGTAGGCAGCGGACAGGTAGCCACCGTACTGGAATGTATGCACCAGTATGCCAGGGCTAACGGCTTTCCCTTCGTCCTGCGGGGCGTTACAGCCGAGCATCTTCCCACTGTTCATTCTCTTTGGGGCAATAAATGCACCATTAAGGATGAGCGGGACTATTGGGATTACTTATACAGCGCGGAAAAGCTGGACACTCTGTCCGGCAAAAAGCTCCACGGCAAACGCAATCACATAAACCGCTTCACAGCGGAAAATAATTGGCGCTTCGCGCCTCTGTTCCCTGACAGTCTGCCTGCCTGTCAGGCTTTGCTGGATGAGTGGATGACTCTGTGCGGCGAGGATGAGCGGGACGGCATCGATGAGGAATACGCCGCCATCCATCGCGCCTTTCAGTACTATGAGGCGCTACAGTTGGAGGGCGGCACACTCTGGGTAGAAGATCGGCTGGCTGCCTTTACCATTGGCGAGGTTATCAGCAGCAACACCTTCAATGTCCATTTTGAAAAGGCTTACGCCTCCATTAACGGCGCTTATACCATGGTGAACCGGGAGTTTGTTCGCCAGATACGGCAAAACCACCCGGAAATCCAATGGATAAACCGAGAGGACGACACGGGCCGTCCAAGCCTGCGTCAGTCCAAGCTGAGCTATCAGCCAGACCGCATGGTAGAGAAATATAAGGTGACAATACATGAATAACGCAAATGATTTCGTAATTCGTCCCTGGACGGCAGCGGACAAAGAACCGCTCAAGGCACTGTGGCAGATCGCCTTCGGGGACGACGAGGACTACATCAGCAACTTCCATGACCTCTTTCTGACAGCGGACGGCTGCATCGTGGCCCAGGCGGAAAACAGGGTAGTCTCCGCCATGTATATTCTGGACGGCGCAAAGCTGTTCACCGGGCGCAAGACTATGCCCAGCGCGGCTTATACCTACGCCCTGGCGACCCTGCCGGAATACCGGAACCGCGGCATCGGCTCCGCTGTATACAGAGCCTGCGTCCAGGCCGCCTATGAACGTGCGGACGCCGCCTGCGTCCTTCCGGCAGAGGCGGGGCTGTATCCCTTTTATGAAAACGCCTCCGGCGCGAAGCCCCTCAGCTATATTCGCGAAATACGCATGACGCGGGAGGAGCTGATGTCCCATCGGGATGGGGCTGGGGCGCGCATCAGCAGCCTTGAATACAGCGGTCTGCGGGAGGTTTTGCTGGGTGGTATGCCCCACGCCTCACTGCCCATCGAGTTTTTAGATATGGAGGAATACCAAGCGCGGGACGGCGGCCTTTTCATGAGCGGAAGCGGCATTGCTGCTGCGGAGATGGAAGGAACCGTCTGCCGTATGGTGGAGGTGCTTGACCCGGACGGAGACGGCCTGGCGGCTGCCGCTGCTGCTGCCGCCTACTGCCCGGCGGAGGAGTATATCCTGCGCACGCCGCTATTCTTCGATGGCCCCGGCGAGGAGCGTCCCTTTATGCTGGCCTCGTTCCAGTCTGCTCCCCCCCGCTCCCTCCCGGACGATTTCTGGTGGGGGCCGGCGTTCGACTGATTGCTATCGGGACACGAAAATAATCTTCTCTCCCCGTAACGCCTTTATAGTGTGCTTTACTTTTTTGGCAGAAAACAGTATAATACAGATAATAAAATGACAGATGGGAAAGGCAGGCGCAGCTCATGGCGCATTATGACAGCAATTTTATCTCCCAGGTGATTATCCGAGCGGACTTTGTTTCCGGCTCGGTGCCGATGGTAAATCAGCCGGAAGAAAGCTTTTCTGACCTGTTGGCGGATTTTCCCCAGCATAACCGCATGAATCGCACAAAATCAGAAGTTCATATACAGAAAACCCCTCAAGGCCCGGTGAAGGACACCCGCACCATAAACTATGTGGAAAACAACTTCTGGGCAGAAGGCAAAATCCGGCGTATCGCAATGTCCAGCGAATATGTATTTTTAGAGGAACGCCGCTATCAGGGCTATGGTATTCTGCGGGACACATTTTTGGATGTTCTGGACGCTATGGCCGATCAATATCCCGGTCTCTCTATACGACGGCTGGGTATGCGTTATATCAACGAGATAAAGCTGCCGCAGGCTAATGCCGGTGTTGGACTGGGCGCCGACTTTTGGCAAAATTATGTAAACCCGTGGCTGTTGGGCGGTCTTCGATTTGCCGCTAACGATGGGGCGCTGGCAAGACATATGTGTACCACCGAGCTGAATTACGGTACCGATCGGGCCACCATTCGTTATGGGATTTTCAACGGCGAATACCCCAAGCCTAACCGCCGTCGGGAGTTTATCTTGGACGTGGACACTTATTGCCAGGCAAACGTTGCCACAGACAACGTATCCGCCAAGCTGGACGACTACCACGCCGCCGCTTGCTCCGTCTTTGAGGCCGCAATAACAGACAAGCTCCGAGACCGCATGGGCCGGCAGTAAATCATGCCGATTATTTTCCCCACTGTGGACGTGAATTGACAAGAGGCAGTTACCCTTTTCGATTATAATAGCCGCCCTCTCCGCAGAGAAGCAAATAGTCCCCTTAGTGCAAACGCTTGAAACGCGATTTTTTCGAGACTGCACTAAGGGGATTATTATACTTTCTTCTCTGTCAGGAGACGCTTTACCTGCCTTAACGTTCGATGTTCATAAAAATAATAAAACCTTAAAGATTGTTCTCTTTATTCCAGGCACAAATTGTGATAGTGTAAGGACGGATATAAAGGAGTGAGATCATGTATACTGTTCTGATTTGCGACGATGACGAGGACATTCGGCACGCGCTGGAGATTTATCTCACCGGCGGCGGCTATCGGGTGCTTTCAGCGGGCAACGGCTGGGAGGCACTAAAGCTGCTGGAGGCGGAAGCGGTTCATCTTATCCTGCTTGACATCATGATGCCCGTCCTGGACGGCACGGAGGTGCTGACGCTCCTGCGGGAGAAACAAAACAACGTCCCGGTCATCTTCCTGACCGCTAAGGGGGAGGATGATGATAAAATCGCCGGGCTGGAACTGGGGGCAGACGACTATGTCACAAAGCCCTTCAACGCCAAGGAGGTGCTGGCCCGCGTCAAGGCTCTGCTGCGGCGGTATGCAAGCCTTGGCGGCATGGCGGCAGACAATCCCTCTGTCCTGAGCATGGGCGGCATCGAGCTAGACGATGACAGCAAAAGCGTTACCTGCGACGGGGAGTCTGTATCGGTCACGCCGAAGGAATACGACATCCTGAAATTTTTTATGCAGCACCCCGGCAAGGTCTTTTCCAGCCGGGAGATATACCGAAGCGTTTGGCGGGACACGCCCATGGGTACGGAGAATACCGTGGCCGTACATATCCGCCATCTGCGGGAAAAGGTGGAAATAGACCCCGCCAATCCCCGGCATTTGAAGGTGGTGTGGGGCAAGGGCTATAAGTTTGAGTGAATGGAGGACATCGGGATGAAAAATTTCTGCCAGAAACGATGGGCCAGAGCAATGGCGCTGATACTGTTTTGTCTGTGTACCGCTGTCAGCTTTGTCTGTGGCTTCTTGTATAATTATGGATTACAGGACGGCTGGTACAGTGATACAGACGGCTTTGAGGACAGCGCTCTTTGCCGAGATTATATTCAAGACTGTCTGTCCTATGTGGCAGAGAACCTGCTGTGGCTTGGCGATCCCACCGACACCACCCTGGGAGAATACGGCGGGGAAGCCTTTTCCTATACCATCACCCAAATTGATACTGGCGAGGTCACGGCGGACACCACCACGGAGGATTCTGTCTATGTGATGGATTATGATGGCTATACCGAGTATGGAGAGGAAGGCGTCATCGTTCTGACTGTGGACGCAGGGGCTGAGGACGTTATATACGCCAGCGAATATAATGACACGGCAGCCACTCCAGAGCCGCTGCCAACGGAAAACGCCAGCGCAAGCGATACCGCCGCCTATGAGGAGTGGGTAGAGGAAGAGGATTATTTATATGATGAGGAAAGCGTATATTACTTATATGAATCCAACTATATCATCTCCGGCTACGTAAACCTGCCTGTAGAGCCATACGACGGCTGCTATGGGGAATATCTCACCTTCACCCGCTTATTCGAGGGCCGTGACTATTATCTGGCCGTCTGCGTGGGCTGTGGGGCTATGGCTCTCCTGTTGCTGGCACTTGCCCTGACCGGGGCCATTCTGGCCGGGAAGGAAGGAAAAAAGCCGGTCAGGCTCTTTTGCCTTCCCTTTGAGATTCTGGCGCTGGGGCTGTTTATATGTACGCTTATACTTTGGAATGTTCTGTGGGAGCTTGCGTACGATTTGATTTTCGAAACGGTGGGATTATATATTCCGTTTTCGTTTTTCAGAAGAATGCTTTTGTTTATGGCTATCGGCCTGGGCAGTTATATCCTGGCCGCACAGATTTCTGCCAGGTTATTTTTGAAAAATCTAATATTGCGCCGTATGGCGGGAAAGCTGCCGATACGGCCAATTCTGCGGGGGCTGATTATGGTCGTTTTAGGTGTGCAGTGCGGTTTTGGATTGTTTGTGTTCTATGCAGACGGGTCGTTGGTGCTGTTTTACCTGTCCTGGTTTTTACTGGCGGCAGATATGCTGCTGCTGGCCGGATTTATACGCTGGTGCCAGGAGGAGAAGTCTGTCCACAGAGCGTCGCAGGCGCTGGCAGACGGAAATCTGTCCTATAAGGTAGATGCACGCAAGCTACACCTGACGTGGAAATCCTTGGGGCAGAATCTGAACAGCATCGGGGACGGTATGGCTCTGGCTGTTGAGGAGCGTATGCGAAGCGAGCGGATGAAGACCGAACTGATCACCAACGTCAGTCATGACCTGAAGACACCTCTGACCTCTATCATCAACTATATCGACCTCCTGAAAGACGAGAGCCTGCCGGTGGAGCAGCATCGAGAATATATTGACGTGCTGGAGCGGCAGAGTGCCAAGCTGAAAAAGCTGACGGAGGATGTGGTGGAGGCGTCCAAGGCCGTCAGCGGCGCTATCGAGGTGAATTGGGAGGAGCTGGACGTAACAGAGCTGCTGGAGCAGTCCGTGGGGGAATATAGCGAACGCCTGCAAGCCGCTGAGATCGAGCCGGTCGTTCATATGCCGCAGGATAGCATCCTTCTTCTGGCGGACGGGCGGCTCCTGTGCCGGGTGCTGGATAATTTAATTACCAACATCCTGAAATATGCCCAGCCGGGAACGCGGGCCTATTTCGACCTGTCCGCAGACCAGGGGCGGCTGGAGATTGCCATCAAGAATATATCAAAGGCCCCGCTGGACATACCTGCGGAGGAGCTCATGGAGCGATTTGTACGGGGGGACAGCTCCCGCAGCAGCGAAGGCTCCGGCCTGGGCCTGTCTATTGCCCTGAGCCTTACCAAGCTGATGGGCGGCGAGTTGGAGCTGATTCTGGACGGCGACCTGTTCAAGGCCCTCATCACCTTCCCTTATGCTGCAACGCTTTCTGAAGTGCCGGACGCGCCTGCGGACGCCACAGCCAGTGAATAATTATCCTTAATACGCAGAGAGGAGGACATAATTATGAATGAATCTATCAAAATGAAGCGAATTGTTTCGATAATTTCCGCATTTTTATTGATTCTTGTTTGTGCAATTATAGGAATGAAACTGACTGGACGTGGAGACACCAGCCAAGTAAATACCTACTATACCGTCACGGACAATCACAGCGCCAGAGAAATCGAAGCAGCTATGAAAGCTGTCAAAAGGAAATTCCGTGCAGAGTTCATAGGCTGCACACTGACAGACCTCTGGTACCCAGGCGATTCCATGGCGGAGGAGGAGGCGCTTTGCGCCGCCCAATATGACAGCCAGGAGGTCATCGTTCTGCTGTCTAACTTTCAAACCGATTCCTCCGGCGGAGACGGCAGTTTGACGCCGAACGCTGAATACACAAATTATCAATGGGTACTTGTAAAGAATGCTCTTGGTCAATGGACGCCAAAAACCTGGGGATATGGTTAAACGAATATCTGCGATAAGAAGCGGCACTCCCTATCGCAGATATTATTGCATTATTATCTTTCCCCTCATACAGCGCAAGCGTCAGGGATACGGTTATTTCCCCTCCGGCAGCACGGTACCCTTTATCAGAAAGGCCCGCAAAGAGTTGAGTACGGCAAGAAGAGCCACGCCCACATCCGCAAACACAGCCAGCCACAGAGGGCAGAAGCCAAACATATCCAGCACGAGGATGACCACCTTAAAGGCCAGTGCAAAAACGATGTTTTGCCAGACGATGGAACGGGTGTGGCGGGCGGCCTCCATCGCCGTCACCACTTTGGATGGCGAGTTGTCCATGATGACTACGTCCGCCGCCTGAATCGCAGCATCGGAATCCGCGCCGTTCAGAGACACACCCACATCCGCCTGACGGATGCAGTCGCCATCCGTATCGGCATCGCCTACAAACATCAGCGTGCCTTTTTTGACCTGACGGTTTTGTATCTCTTTGACCAGCGCTACCTTATCCGAGGAATTGCAATCTGGATAAAACTCATCTATACCGACCTGTCGGGCAAATTTTTCCGACGCAGTGCGGCTGTCGTCTGTTATCATGGCGATTTCTCTGCCTTTGCTCCAGGAAAGAACCGTCACTGTTCCGCAAACATCGGCTTTCGCAACGCTGCCCAGCAGGATACGTCCAGCGTATTGACCATCAACGGCCAGATACACACAATCCTCCTTCGGCAGGGTATCCTCCCCTGGATCTACTCCATGATCGCGCATAAAATCCAGCAGCCCAATAACAATGCGGACGCCGTCCACCTCTACGGTAATGCCAAAGCCCTCCTCCTGTTGATGAAAGCTCTGTATCAGCTCGATGTATATAACCCCCTGATAGGAGGCTTTGATTCCTTCTGCATAAATGCTGCTGGAATAGGCGCAGGCATGGGAAGCAATACGAAGAAGCACATCTGCATCCATTTTATCGCTCTTGACAGACACCACACGCAGTCCTTCGCCCTCTAACGCGCCGGACTTATCAAATACAACCGCCTGGGTGCGGGCCACATCGTCCATGGCGCAGGTGCTTTTAAACAGGATGCCCTGACGCGTAGCTCCGCCGATACCCGCAAAATAGGTCAGCGGCACGGAGATGACGATGGCGCAGGGACAGGCGATCACCAGCATTACCAGCGCACGGTGAACCCCTTCCGCCACGGTGATGTCCAGCAAAAGCGGAGATGCGATGGCAACGATAAGAGCTACACCCAGAATCACGGGTGTATATACACGAGAAAAATGGGTGATGAATTCCTCTGTTCTTCCCTTCTGCCCCTTGTCAGCGCGGACATCGGCCAGAACCGCGCTGGCCTCCGGGGAGCGATTTTCCATCAGCCCCTCTATATTGTGCCGAACCTTTGCCACAGCATAGCCCTGAAACAGCTCCCCAAGCTGGAACAAAATGATTACGGATGCACCCTCGCTGGCTTCGCCAATGATGCAGGCGGCTATCGCCACAATGCTCATCAGCAGTGTCTCATCAAACAGTTTCCGCTGAAAGATGTTGGCGACGGCGCTGATAAAAAGGTCATATCCGGCGCAAAGTATCGCCGCGACGAACAGGATAAGAGACACAGTGGGCAGCGTCCCCTCCGCCACCTCGCCGCCAATGAACAGGATGGCGGCGACGACGAGCCGCCACACCATCACGGTGTCAAAGCCGTGATGGTCGTGGTGAGGCTCCTCCATGCAGCTATCGCAGGTGCAGTCGTGACCGTGGCCGGAAACGGCTTGTTTTATCTCTCGCAGAAACCCCATATTACGCCTTCCCGTCGCTCCCCAGGACATTGACGATCTTGTCCTTCACAAGCTCACGGATATAGTCCCGGCCAACGGTCAGATACTGGCGGGGGTCAAAATGCTCTGGATGCTCATTGAAGTGCTGACGGATACCGGCGGTCATGGCCAGGCGCAGGTCGGAGTCGATGTTGATTTTGCACACAGCCATGGACGCAGCCTTGCGGAGCATATCCTCCGGCACGCCGATGGCGTCTACCAGCTTTCCGCCGTTGGCGTTGATGATGTCCACATACTTGGGGATGACGCTGGAAGCGCCGTGGAGGACGATGGGGAAGCCGGGCAAACGACGGGCAACCTCCTCCAGAATATCAAAGCGGAGCTGGGGCTTTGTGCCAGGCTTAAATTTATAAGCCCCGTGGCTGGTGCCGATGGCAATGGCCAGGGAGTCCACCCCGGTGCGCTCCACAAACTCCTGTACATCCTCCGGGCGAGTGTAGCTGGAATCCTCAGCAGAAACGACTACGTCGTCCTCCACCCCTTCCAAGCGGCCCAGCTCGCCCTCTACCACGACGCCGTGGTCATGGGCATACTCCACCACCTGCCGGGTGACGGCGATGTTGTCCTCAAAGCTGCGGGAGGAGCCATCGATCATAACAGAGGTGAAGCCCCCGTCCACGCAGCTCTTGCAGATGTCAAAGTCCGCCCCGTGGTCGAGGTGCAGGGCAATGGGCAGACCTGTATCCGCCACAGCGGCCTCTACCAGTTTGGTCAGGTAGACGTGCTTGGCGTATTTCCGTGCGCCGGCAGAAACCTGGAGGATCAGGGGAGAATTGACCTCGGCAGCCGCCTCCGTGATACCCTGAACGATCTCCATGTTGTTGACATTGAAGGCCCCGATGGCATAGCCGCCCTTGTAGGCTTTCTCAAACATTTCGGTTGTTGTTACGATTGGCATGAAATATCACTCCTTTTTCTTTATTTTACCGCAAAACCGTGTTATAATCAATACAAACCTGAATAATAATAAACGGTCGATTGTAAAATGAAGTTGAACACCTAAAAAATCCATAGCAATTGAAT
>JAJQCH010000195.1 GCA_021202795.1 Oscillospiraceae bacterium | reverse complement strand
CTATTGAAGCTTTTCGCGGATGTGTTCAACTTGCACTTGCAATTTTCGACAAAAATCTGAGCTGTTAGGTAGATATTTAAATCAGAGGCCTTGCCAACATTATCTATGATAACTTTACCCAAAGCGGAGGACAGACCGCATAGCAGCATGGTCATGCAGGCCTTTCCTGTCAGAAAGCACATACATGGTGCGGCGATGCGCTCATGGGTAATAATATAAGAAGACAGGAAGGCAGAACTGGCAGACGCGCCGCAGAGGCTGCACGTGCTGCCCATGGACACAGCGGATAGAATGATCTGAAAAAGCTGGCTAAACATTATCTCGCTCCCTGGCAATTACGGCTGCACCGATAGCGCCGTTGAACTGCGGATAGTTTGCTACATAGACATCTCGCATCAGTTCCTCCTCGAAGGCGGCTCGAATGCCGATATTTAACGCTCCTCCACCAGTCATCAGAATATCACCGTTTTTCTCACTGCGGCGTATCATTTTAATGATACGTTTGGCGATAGACGTATGTACCCCGGCTAAAATATCGCTGCGGTCAAATTTCCGAGCAATGAGAGAAATGACCTCCGACTGGGCGAACACAACACAGGTGCTGTTGATGTCGCAGGGAGCAGTGCTTTGCATGGCAAGCTCCCCGACCTGATCAATGGTCGTATCCAAAATCTGGGCGATGACCTCCATAAATTTCCCTGTCCCAGCGGCACATTTGTCATTCATGGTAAAGTTTTTTACGGCATAGTTTTCATCCAGATAAATGATTTTGCTGTCCTGACCGCCGATGTCGATAATCAAGCCGGGGCGATAACCCTCCGGGGCGGTCAGACGAACGCCAAAGGCGTGGGCGGTGATTTCAGAAATGTCGTCGTCCGCTACGTCCATAATCTTACGGCTGTATCCTGTGGCGATGGTATAGGCAATGGCGTCCCTGCTGATGCCCTGCTCCTGGCACAGCGTCTGCAAAAGCTGTTCCGCCGCGCCGCTGTTGTCGATGCCAGCGCTTGCAACCTTGGTTCCTGCAACCCTATCGCCCTGGATAAGCGCGGCCTTTATGTAAGTGGAGCCGCCGTCAATACCCGCATAATATTTACTCGTCATGAATGCTCCTTATCCCTTTTTCCTTAAGCTCCTTTAGCTTTATAAGCTCAATAAATGCCTCAATGCGGATGCGAAGCTGTTCCACATCCTCTTCATTATAATCGCTTTCCACACGGATGACGGGAATATTTTCCTTTTCCAGCGCCTGCTCCAGCAGTGAGAACTCGTAATCATAGACCAGGCAGCCGCGCAGCACATGATAGATAACGCCCTGTATTTTATACTCATGCACCATATGAAGAACGCGGTTTATCCGCTGCCGATTTTCAGAAAACACCGGGCAGGTGCAGGCCCGCACATACCGATTAGCCAGCGCCCGGAGCAGGCCGTTAAAGCTCATATCTACAGGAACCACCGGGTCATACATAAAACGCTCACCCATGCAAGTCTCATCCGCCGCCAGGATCCCGCCCATCTGTTCAATGAGAAGCGGCAGCTTTATGTTAGGAAAGATTATGGGCGATCCTGTCAGCATGATGCGGGGCCGGTTTGCTTTTGCTACATATTCACGTTTTTCCTGTCGTTCCGAGAGTTCATCGTTCAGAGTCCGAAGGTGAGCCGTCCATTGTTCCAACGACATATAGGAGGCGGCATTCATCATGGCCATGACGTGAGTGCCGTACATCAGCGCTCGATCTTGCCGTTTAAATTCCAAAAAACGCGATAATTCCTGCTGGGAGGCTCCCACCATTTGAATGCTGTCATACAGACGGCTCCATGTAACTGACTGATTCGTGACTGCTTCCAGGATTTCAATAAGCCGATGATATTCGATCACGCAGCCGGAGATCGCGCTATCGTCGATGCGATTGAGGGGAAGATTCATCACATGAACGTTGGTTTCCTGGCTGAGCATATCTGCCATTTTTTCTTGCAGTCACAGGTCGTAGGGACGACCATCAGCTTGCAGTTTTCATAGATCGGCATTGTTTTCATTTCATGGAAGCCCGCCACCGCCTTTACCAGAGGGCAGGCGTCTCGTGGTGTGCTGTCGTCCCCGATCTGGAATGCAGTATAATGACCGCTGCACAGCTTGACTGGCATCCCCCCTGCAGCATAGATCAGTTCCTGTGGAACCATTGCGCAATATGTGCCGATGCAGGGCCTGCTTGTCGCAATGCCCTTGTGATCAACATAAATATGGCGGAGGGCCGTCAGAAACGGTTCCATAGCGTTCGGCAGTCCAGGCAGAGCCTCCATATCCCGAAGATACCGCGCTGCAGTGTGGGAGGATCGCCGAAAAAAGCGTTCTTCCCGCCGTGCCAGGATGGCTTGTTCCTGTTCCGATATAGCCGTCATACCTTTTCCCCCTTTTTTGCCTTCTCGGCTCGCTTTTTATAGCGCTGCATAAGCTTCTTCCTGGATGAGGTATAAATCGGCAGACCAAAAATCGTGATGCTCAGAGCCTTATCCTCCGGACAGTTTCGGACACATTCACCGCAGAAAATGCAGTCCCAGTCTGTAACCTTTGTTTTTTCCTGCTCCGTATATATCGTTTTGATTCCCATAGGACAGGCTTCATAGCAGGCTCCGCAGCTTGTGCAGGCCTCACATTGTTTCTTTAACTGGACGGGGGATATTTTATGTGTAATACCAATCAGAAAACCAAGGGGACAGATGGTACACCAAAACCGATGTTTGAAGAAGCTTCCGATCATGACGCCAATCATGACGAACGCTCCTGCATACAAGCTGACCTTGAAACCGCTGAAAGCTGGCGACAGCGTTTGAACCGGGCAAAAATCGCAAAATTTTCCTCCTGCAAAACAGAGGCTCAGCATCAGTATAACAAATACCCACTTTATCAGCTTCAGACCATCATATATTTTTTCGTCAACGGCGATACCGTCCACCTTAAGACCCAGGCGAACCTGATGTATCACATCCTGCAAAAGGCCCATCGGGCATAAAAAGCCGCAAATCAGCCGCCCCAACAATACCATAGAAGCCAGCATGGAGATACAATAGGCTAATATTTCGCCAAGAGATAGGCCAAACAGCAGATCCAGGTTTGCCAGATAATAGCAGCCGCCACTGATGAACTGATTTTCATTGTACAGTCCGCAGGCAAACACCGGCAGGGAAATATTGTCAAACCAGACGCCAAATATGTAAGCCCCATAAAAGATGATTACCCAGGCTGCCAGCATACAGCACCAGCGAATAAACCCGAACAGAGAAAAAGTGATGCCGCCATGAGGCCGCTTTTGCCGCCACTGCTGAACATAATCCTTCCCATATGCCCTGCGTTCTAAATACCAGCGGGCGAACAAGCATAACAGGATGCCCAGCGCAGAGATAGCGATGATCAGCAGCAGCGGCGTCAGCGCGGCGAGATGCCGAGTGGTGAAAAGAGTATTATGCTCCGCTCGATAGGTCAGAATATAAAAATCAACCTGATTTTCGGAATAGGCCACCGTGAAGCCCTTCCAGGCATCCCTTGCCCCCAAAGTGGTCAGAACACCGTTCTCGTCCGTAGTCTGATTAATGACACTTCCATCTGCTGTTGTTACCTGCACCTGGGTTTCAGCCAGAGGCTCATCGTTATAATATAGTTGCACCTCCCGGCGGTAATTCAGAACCACATCCAGCAGGAAAGCCTCAGCGCTGTATTTTTCTCCCTCTATGTCATTGTTGAGCAGAATCTCCATATCGGTTCGGGCCGCAATATGCAGCCTGTCTCGCTGACCATCGCCATTGTAGTCGCTGTACTGCAGCTTGGAAACGGCCAAAAAGCTACCGGTATAATCCTCGGTCAGGCTAGTTATGTGTTCCTCGCCCATAACTGCAATGCCGGATGTAGTCAGCCCATAGAATTGAATATCACTTGTGTCGATACCCTTCTCCAGCACCAGGGTTAAATCTGTGTTATCATAGGTGAAGTACATACCGTAATTCCCCTCGTCCGTCTCCACCATGCTCAGTGTATAATCTGTGGTGTCGTCCGAGAACTCATAAAAGGGGAATTTCCAGGAATAATAGGCAAATACTCCCAGAAAAACGCAGAAAATCAAAAGCGAAAATTGCAAGTGCAAGTTGAACACATCCGCGAAAAGCTTCAATAGAGT
>JAJQCH010000093.1 GCA_021202795.1 Oscillospiraceae bacterium | reverse complement strand
TGCCAACGAGCATCACTGAAAAAACTATTGCAACTTGCTATTGCAATTCGAGAATTTTTTTCATTTAAGTACTCCTTAAAAAACATTCAGACAATGCAGGGCGGGGGATTTTGCCCGTTGGCAAGTCCAGCGGACAAAAGACCCGCCCAGTTTATACATTACTCGATGCCAAGCAGACCAGCGAGCTTGTAATAGATTTCGGTATTATCATAATACCCGTTGAACAGGTCGGCCCCTACGCCGTCGGCGAATACGGCCACGGGCAGGCCAGTGTGGCTGTAGGAGGTGAAGCTTATGCCGGACTTGTTGTTGATGATGTGGGTGATGGTGACGGTGAGCGGCTCATAGGTGCCATAGAGGACATATTCCTCCTGCTCGTACTCGCTGGCCGCCGTACCGTTGATGCTCTTTTCATAGGCGGTCTCCAGCTCGCTCAGCTCATAGTCGGTCAGCACCAGCTTGTCGTCCTCGTCGCCCTCGGTCTTGAGGCCGAACAGGGTCTCGATGTCAGCCAGCACATCCTCGAAGGAGGTATGGTTTTCCTTGTAGGCAGCGACATAGTCGCTGTCATACTTGGCGAAGGAGATGGTCTGGTTCTGGAGCAGGGTGATATAAGTGTCGTAGTCCGTGCCGGCAAAGCCAATGGTCAGGCCGCCGGTCTCGTGGTCGCCGGTGACGATGATCAGGGTCTCGTCGGGATGCTCGGCGGCGAAGTCGATGGCCACCTGCACGGCCTCGGCAAAGGCGATGGTGTCGTTGATGGTGGAGGCGGCGTCATTGGCGTGGCAGGCCCAGTCGATCTTGCCGCCCTCGCACATCATGAAGAAGCCGTTTTCCTCGTCCAGCACCTCGATGCCCTTCTTTACCATGCCGGCCAGAGACCACATATCGTCGGTGCGGTCAAGCTCATAGGCCATGGCGTCGGAATCGGCCAGGTTCTCGTCGATGATGATGACCTTCTCGTCGTCGGAGGTGATTGCCTCGGCCTCCTCCTGGGTCATGACGACGGTGTAGCCGGCCTCGGCGGCCAGGTCGTACAGGCTCTCCTGGTCTCCGTCGGAGCCGGTGTATTTCAGCAGACCGCCCCCGGCGAAGTACTCGAAATCAGAGGCTATCAGCTCGAGGCCAATGTCATAATAGCTGGAACGGCTGGCCTGATGGGCGTAGAAGGCGGCGGGGTGGCGTGGTTCAGGTTCACGGAGGTGACGATGCCGATGTCATAGCCCATGTCCCGGAGCTGCTCGGCGATGGTGGTGTAAGAGATGGTGCCTGTCTCGTCCATGTTGATGGTGCCGGAATAGGTCTTGTTGCCGGTGGAGATGGACGTGGCGGTGGAGGCGGAATCCGGGCAGAAGCTGTTGGAGTCGTAGGTAACAGCGGAGCCGGCGGCCTCAAAGTTCATGAAGTTCAGGTAGGACGGGCCGTCCAGAATCGCGCCCTCGTTGTCGTCCAGGCTCGGCTCGGCCTGGAAGTAGTCCTCATCGTCCAGCGCGCCGAGATAGTCGGCAGTCGCCTGAATCTGGGGATAGCTCATGCCGTCGCCGATGAACAGGAACACATACTTGGGAACGGTGGTCTCCGTCTCGGTCTCGGTGGTGGTCTCAGCGGAGAGGCTCTCCGCCACCAGGGCGGAGGTGGCTGTGGCCGTGGCAGAGGCGGCTTCCGTCGTCGTGGTTTCTGCGCTGGCGCTGGTGCAGCCGGCCATCAGGCCCATCAGCAGCACAAAGGCCAGCAAAAGGGATATTGCTCTTTTCATAATGTCTGATATTCCTCCAAAATAGTTTTGCCCCAACAGGGACAGCTCTATTCTGACAGAGAAATCGTAAAGCCCGCCACAGGGCGGGCGTAAAATATTGGTAAAATCCCGGAATGAGAATGATCATGCCGGCTCTACTTCTCCATCGCTGTCCGGCCTCAAACTTCTTGTACTGGTTGATTTGCGTCTTATAACTTGTACAACATCCCCCGATTTGTTATAATAACCCCAGCATAAACATATTGGGGAGGCACAGAAATGAAATTTATTCTGGACGATTTTGAAAGCCCTCAGGCGGAAGCGCTGTTCGTTGATCGGGTGGAGCCGAGGCGGATTTTCTGGGACGCCTATGAGACGGCAGAGAAGTCCATGGAGGAGCCGGTGGTGCTGTACTATTACGGCGTAGGCGGCGTGGGCAAATCCACCCTGAGCGCCAGGCTTATTAAGGAGCTGAAGGAGCGGCGCCCAGCGGCAAAATACGGGGCGCTGGATTTCGATTTTGTGGAACGGCGGGAGCCGTATCGGGTCATGGCCCTGCTGAAAAAGCGGCTGGAGGATAGCTGGGGGTTCCAGTTCCCGCTGTTCGAGGTGGCCTATTATACCTTCCTCATCCGTATGGGAGAGGAGGCGGAGCAGAGGGAGGCCAAGGCCCTGGTCAGCGGCAGCCCGGTGCTGTCCATGCTGTGCGATGCGGCGGACATCATTCCGGGTGCCAGCGCCGTGGCGGGCATCCTGAAGCTGGTAGACCAGGGAGTATCCCTGTTCCGCAGTCAGTTCGGGGAACGGAAGCAGCTTCTGCGCCGGATGGAAACCATGGATATGCGCCTGCTGCGGGAGCAGCTTCCCATATGCTTCGCGTCGGATATGCGGGATAACCTGAAGGGAGAGCGCAAACCCTTCGTTCTGTGTCTGGACACCTATGAAAAGCTTGTGAACGAGCTGGCCGCCGTAGGCGACCCGCTGCAAAACGACCTGTGGCTTCGCGGCCCCGGCGGACTTATTCAGCGCATACCGGGTGTTATATGGGTCATTGGAGGCCGGGAACGGCTGAAATGGCCGGAGCTGGACGGTTCCCAGTGGGACGGGGTGCTGCGGCAGTATCTGCTGGGTACGCTCAGCCAGACGGATTCGGAGGAATTTCTCGCCGCCTCCGGCGTGAACGAAGCCGCCGCCCGGCGGCAGATATGGGAGCTGAGCGGCGGTCTGCCTGTCAGCCTGGATTTGTATGTGGAGCAGTACCGGCGGGAGGGAATTCTTCCCGATGGGACGGCCCCCGCTGCCCTCCACGAGCGGGTGGTGCGGTATATGTCCGACGAGGAAAAAAACGTGTTCTACCTGCTGGCCTGTCTGGGGCAGTGGACGCGCACCCAAGCCCTTGACGCCGCTGCCGCCGCCGGGGTGCCTCTCTCCCCCGTCCTGTATGACAAGCTGTGCGGCTTCTCCTTCGTGCTGACGGAGGACGGGGAGACCTATCACCTGCTGCGCCAGGTGGGGGAAACGCTGAAGCAGCACTGCCCGCCCGCCATCCGCCAGGCCCTGCTGGGAACGAATAAAGAGGAAAATGAGAAAAAGGAAGAGAGCGCCGCCCCGGTCATCACCCTGGAGAGCAGCCCGGAGGAATACGTCCGCCTGCACCTGGCCGGGATGGAATCAGAGGAAGCGTGCATCGCCTGGGTACTGGAAGAGCTTGACGCAGATTTAGATCTCCTCGCCCCCCACCTGGAAACGGAAACCTTTTTTGCCATCCTCGGACCCATACGTCAGTGGGCGCAGGAGACCTGTCCCGACGGCGTTCTGTCGCTCTGGACGGAGGCGCTGGACGCCTACGGTCTGTTTTATGTCGGCCAGGGAGAAAAAGCCTTCCTCCGACTGGAGGCAGCAGTAAACGCCCTGCTGGACAGGGACAATATGGCCGTACTGGACGCCGCGCTGTGGATCTACCACATGATTTGCCTGGACTCTATGAACTGGCTGGATTATCTGCCCATCGGCCAACGGGCTTGGGAGCGGTTCACCGCCGCAGGAGAGACGGCTTACGCCCAGAGTCAGGCAGGCAACATGGCCAGCATGTGCGACTCCCTGGAAATGCCGGAGGAACAAGCCCTGTGGGATAGCCGCCGCGCCGCCCCTGACAACGCGGCTGAAAGCGATGCGGCTTCTGACAGCACGGGCGGAAACGACGCAGCATCTGCCCGGAGATCGGCAGAGAAGGAGATCCGCTGGGATTCGATGAACGACGAGGTATCGGCTCTGCTGAAAAAGGAATCCCTCTCCCCGGAGGAAACAGAACGGCTGGATGACCTGACCCAGGAGCTTTTGGCCCTGACAAAGGAGCTTTATGGGGCGGGGACGCTTCGTTTTATTTCCTGCTATATGTATCGATTTAATTTTCTCGCAAATTGCAAGTGCAAGTTGGACACTCGGTAGAATGAATTTATGAACCTTGG
>JAJQCH010000064.1 GCA_021202795.1 Oscillospiraceae bacterium | reverse complement strand
TTCAATTGCTATGGATTTTTTAGGTGTTCAACTTCATTTTACAATCGACCGATTTTTACGAAATGTTCGACGAGGACGCCAAGGTGGCCTCCAAGGAGCTGGATCTGGCCCTGACCACGCGGGACAGAAACAAGGCCCCGGAGGATCAGACGCCCATGTGCGGCGTTCCCTACCACTCCTGCGAGGCGTATATCGGGCGGCTCATCGCTAAGGGCTATAAGGTTGCCATCTGCGAGCAGTTGGAAGACCCCTCCGCCGCAGCAGGGCTGGTGGATCGGGGCGTCGTCCGGGTCATCACCCCCGGCACGGTGACGGACAGCTCCATGCTGGAGGAGAGCCGCTCCAACTATCTGTGCGCACTGTGGCTGGATGGGGAGACGGGCGCCGCTGCCTTCTGCGACGTATCCACCGGGGAGTTTTGCGCTGCCTCCTTCCAGGAGGAGCCTGTGGTGCATATGCTCAACGAGCTGGGCCGCTTTGCCCCCAGAGAGGCGGTCTTGTCTCCTCAGGCGCTGGCAAACGGGGAAATTTCCGCTTTTCTGCAAAAGCTGAACTGTCTGCCGGAGGACGGCGCCGCCCGATTCCTGGAGGAGGACTGCCGAAGACTTGTATTCTCCCAATTCGGGGAGAGCTACGCCGCCGGAGAGACTCTGGCGGCGGGCGCGCTGCTCAGCTATTTAACGGAGACGCAAAAATGCGATCTGTCCCACATCCGGCATCTGGATCGCTTCGGACAGGGACGGTATATGGAGCTGGACTACACCTCCCGCCGGAACCTGGAGCTGACGGAAAATCTGCGCACCGGGGAAAAACGGGGCAGTCTTCTGTGGGTGCTGGACAAAACAAAGACCCCCATGGGCGGGCGGCTGCTCCGCTCCTGGGTGGAGCGGCCCCTCCTTGACCCTGTGGCCATTCGCAAACGTCTGTCCGCCGTGGGAGAGCTTTTCGACGACCCCATCCTGCGTTCCGAGCTGATTCTGACCCTGCGGGACATCGGGGACATTCAGCGGCTTATTGGCCGCTGCACCTACGGCACGGCCAATGGCCGGGATCTGGCCGCGCTGGGGCATTATTTTGCAATGCTGCCGCGCCTGGCAGAGCTTCTGGGGAAGGTAAAAAGCCCCCTGTTACAGGACATTGGATCGCTGGACACCCTTTCCGACCTCCAGGAGGACATCGCCCGCACGGTGGCGGACGATCCGCCCTTTTCCCTGCGGGAGGGCAGCATCCTCCGTCCGGGGGCTGACGAGGAGGTAGACCGCCTTCGGAATGTGCGGGACAACGGCGCCGCCATGGTGGCCCAGTTGGAGGCGCGGGAACGGGAGCGCACCGGCATTAAAAAGCTGAAGGTGGGCTATACCCGGGTGTTCGGCTATTATATCGACATCCCCCGCTCCGCCGGGGACGTGGCCCTGCCGGAAAGCTATATCCGCAAGCAGACCCTTGTGTCCAACGAGCGGTATTTCACCCCGGAGCTGAAGGAGCTGGAAAACACCCTCCTAAACGCCAGGGAGCTGGCGGACAGCCGGGAATATGAGCTGTTCTGCGCCCTGCGGGAGCGAGTGGCCGCCCAGGTGGCCCGCGTGCAGGCCACGGCGGATCGGGTGGCCGCGGCGGACGCCCTCTGTTCCCTGGCGGAGGTGGCCAGCCGAAACCACTACGTCATGCCGGAGGTGGACACAGGCCGAACCATCCAGATTCGGGAGGGGCGGCATCCTGTGGTAGAGGCCGCCCAGAAGGACTCTCTTTTCGTTCCCAACGACACCTTTTTAAACGACAAGGACGACCGGGTGGCCATTATCACCGGCCCCAACATGGCGGGCAAAAGCACCTATATGCGCCAGACGGCTCTGATCGTCCTGATGGCCCAGATGGGCAGCTTCGTTCCCGCAAAAAGCGCCCTGATCGGCGTGACCGACCGGGTGTTCACCCGCATCGGGGCCTCGGACGACCTGGCCAGCGGCCAGTCCACCTTCATGGTGGAGATGAGCGAGATGGCCTCCATTCTGCGCCACGCCACCTCCGCCTCGCTGCTGATACTGGACGAGATAGGGCGGGGTACCTCCACCTTTGACGGCATGGCCATCGCCCGCGCCATGCTGGAATACTGCGCCGACAGACGGCGGCTGGGGGCCAGAACCATGTTCGCCACCCATTACCATGAGCTGTCCGCCCTGGAGGGGACGCTGGACGGCGTGAAAAACTATAACATCACCGCCAAAAAGCAAGGAGGCAGCCTGATCTTCCTGCGGAAGATCGTCCCCGGCTGCGCGGACGACAGCTACGGCATCGAGGTGGCGAAGCTGGCCGGGGTACCCGACCAGGTGATAAAAAAGGCCAAGCAATACCTGGCGGAGCTGGAGACCTCCGGCCCGGCGGCCCCGGTCGCCGCCGCTCCGGCCCAGGATCAGGTAAGCCTGACCGATATGGCCGGCAGTGAGCTGACCCGACGCCTCCGGGAGCTGGACGCCGATACCCTGACCCCCCTGGAGGCTCTGAATCTGCTGTATAAGCTGAAAAAAATCGCGGAGGCATAGCTCCTCCAATATGCCAGGAACCCGCAGGCCGGAAAAGCCTGCGGGTTCCTTTGTCGGCGGAAATCACAGCCGACGCTGCATCTCTATTGAAAAAATCTCCTTAACAGGAACGCCTCATTTACTCCTTCAGCAGCGTGTTCTTCTGCCGAATGTAAAGGATCATGCACAGGATGAAGCCCACGGAGGAGCCGAAGTACCAGGCCCACATCAGGCCGGTGTAGCTGGCCAGCGCGCTTGTCAGCACAAAGCACATGGTCACGCGGACGGCGAACTCCGCCACGGTCTCCACAAAGAAGGTCATGCTCTTTCCCAGACCCCGGAGCAAACCGCCGGTGGTGATGATGAAGCAGATGACGGTGTACACCGGGGAGATAATCCGCAGGTAGTTGACCCCCACCTCAATGACCATGGCCTCCTCGCCGGCGTCCACAAACAGGCCGATCAGGGCCTTGGGGAAGATTTGGAAAATGGCGATGACCAGCATAGTCAGAGCAAAGCATATGCCGGTGGAGACCCAGAAGCCCTCCTTAATGCGCTTGCGCTTGCCCGCGCCCCAGCACTGGGCGGTGAAGCTGGAAAGGGCGGTACCCATGGTGTTAAAGCTCATGTAGGCGAAGTTGTGGAGCTTGGAGGCCGCCTCGTACCCGGCGATGACCGACACGTCGAAGGTGTTCACCAGGCTCTGCAAAATGGTGTGCGTCAGAGCCACGCAGCTCTGCTGGAAAATGCTGGGCAGGGCCAGGTGGCACATCTGCTTTAAAAGCGCCCCATCGAACAGAGGAGCCTTCTCTGCTGTCTCCAGCTTCCCCACCCGGCGCAGCGCCAGGACGGTGGACAGGACGGCGGCGATGGCCTGGCTGATGGTGGTGGCCCAGGCAGCCCCGGCCACCCCCATGCTCAGGGGGCCGACGGCGATGATGTCCAGCACCACGTTCAGCGCGCTGGAAAACAGGAGAAAATACAAAGGCCGCTTGGAGTCCCCCATGCCGGTGAAAATGGAGGAGGCGGTGTTATAGGCCATCATAAACAGCACGCCGATGGAATAGATGGAAAGATAGCTTTTCGCGTCGGCAAAAATGGTGTCGTTGGCATTTAAAAGCGTCATCAGCGGCCCAGCCAGGCACACCCCCAGCACCGCCAGGAGAACGCCCAGCGCGGTCATGGAGATGAGGGCGGTGGAGGCGGCGCTTTTCAGCTTCCTCCAATCCTTGGCCCCATATATCTGGCCGATGATCACCGAGCAGCCCATGCTGGCGCCCGTGGCGCAGGCGATGAAAAACAGGGTGATGGGATAGGCGGCCCCGATGGCCGCAAGGCCCACCGATCCGGTGAACCGCCCCACAATAACGCTGTCCGCGATGTTATATAGCTGCTGGAAGGCGGTGGACAGCAGCAGTGGAATGGAAAAGGCCCACAGCACCTTCAGAGGACGGCCTTCGGTCAAATCCTGCATAGAAAATCCTCCTTCTCCCGCCAGGAACGGGGTACGGTGATAAATTCCTTCTATTTTATGATATAAAATGGTTATCTATTGTGTACGCATTATAGCATACTCCCGCCACGTTGCAAGCGGGATGGGAAAAATTTTTCCCCGGCAGCCCTTTCTTCCCTTTTTTTCGGCGCATTGTAAAATGAAACTGCAATAGTAAAAAGAATATCCATAGTGATG
>JAJQCH010000080.1 GCA_021202795.1 Oscillospiraceae bacterium | reverse complement strand
AATCACTATGGATTTTCTTTTTCAAGTGTCCATCTTCATTATGCAATCAACCTCATAATAAACTTGCATTTTACTCTCCTTGAGCTATTTATCTGTCTATTGCTGCGGCGAATGATGTATCATGATTCCTCTCGATAAAATAGCATCTCCTTTCGATTATCTACAGCTTTTCCAACTTTCTTTTGTTTTGCGAATTGCACAACTTATCACCGGAAAATCAAGCAATATTTAGCCGATTGCAATAAATTGAGCCCGTTCATTTCACCCTATCGAATATTGCCAATCGTGTTAATTCCACTACAATATAAACTATAGTTTATCAATAGATAAGCCATTTAACAGATGTCGCTTACGGTCGATAGGGTATTTTGCAAGGATCAGGAGGGATGTACATATGTAGTAATTTTCTCACAAACGGCAGTATTTTCAGAGTCATTCGGTCATTGACACCATGCACCTGAAAACCGCCATCGGCAGCACAGAGACAAAATACGAGAAAAACTAAAAGAAAGGAACTTACTAAAATGATCGAGATAGTTAGCTTGATCGGTGCAATAGTAGCGTGTATCTTTATGATCTGGGCATTGTACAAGGGCTTGAACCTCCCCCTTGCCTGTACGATCGCGACAGTATTCGTCGCCCTTACGTCTGGATTGAATGTTGACGATGCGTGGACCACAGCAGTCAGCGATGCCGTGAGTCCTCTGCTGGAGGTCTACTTGGGCCTGTGGCTGGCCGGCGGCATACTTGGTTATCTGTATGGCGAATCCGGCGCCGCTGCATCGCTGGCATTTGCAATTTTCCGCCCCTTTAAGAACATACAAAACGAGAGGGTTAAGCTGGTCGCATATCTGATAGCCTTCATGATCATACGTCTTCTTCTGAACCTTACCGGCGTCGATTCCATGGCCGTCATGATCCTGATTCTATCCATTGTAGTCACTATGTTCAAGGAATTGGATGTGCCAAGAAAATATGTAAGCTGTGTTATGGTTTGCGGCGTATCCGCCGGTATCATGATGCCTTATATTCCCACCACCCTCAATGTTATTCTGCCTATGTTTGTTGATGGGTGGAGTGCCTCTACGCATGGCGGCTTAAGACTTCTCTGGACGGTCGCGTTCATTGTATTGTCCTCTCTGTGGTTGGCCCGTATGATCCATAAAGATCAGGAAAAGGGCGAACATTTTGAAATGGGCAATATGCAGCATATGAGCGTAGAAGACGATCCAACAAAACGGCCTAATGCACTGGTATCTCTCATCCCCATTGTTGTCGTCTTGATCTGCTATAATGGTCTGGATTTCTCTGCATGGCTCTCTATTGTATGCGGCGCCGTCATCGCTGCGATCCTCTTTGTGCGCTATCTGGATCTGCGGGACATGACGCTGAAGGGCCGGGGCAAATTTGCAATGTTCATTGAGCAAATGAACCGCAGCTCCCTGACCATCCCTCTGTACTACGCCATTGCAGGCATCTTTGCCGGTATTCTTACCATATCGCCCTGCTATAATCTGATCGTCCAACTCTGCGAAAACATGGCCAGCACGCTTTCTCCTGCTGTTGGATTCAGCATCGTGAGCATAGTTTTGGTGTTCATGGGCAACTCGGCAGTTTATATCTCTGCAGTCCTTGGTACATCAGTCTTTGCTTCTGCAGGCCTGTCCGCGGCCTCCGTCGGTACGATCATCCTTCTTGGCAACACAGTTCTGAACACATTGCCCAACAGCGCTGAAATGCAGATGCAGGCAGAGATCTCTGATACGACAATCGCAGAAAGCTACCCCTCTATTTTTAAAACGACAGTTGTGCTTTGCTTTGTGCTGATGATCGTATTTGTGGCACTGCTTGCGTTGGGCATCGCATTCTGATGTATTTTTAACAGGTAATTATAAACTGATTCAGAAAGGAGCACAAGCATGAAACTGTTTTCAGGTACTCGAAAATTTTGCATTTCCAAAAAAGCAACTGCAATTTATTGTGCATTAGCACTTCTGTTATTCTGCGTGCTGCAATCAGCAGGACTAAAAACCGAAAGCGTATACCTGTTAGGCCTGGCCTTTTGTGGCTATGTGGTCACAGATATGCTCCTGGATATTCGAAAAAATCCCCCGAAGAGCAAGGGGCGCGTAGTATTTGCTGTTTTCGTCCTGACTGCAGTATTTATTGCTGCTCTTCTTCTCATAGCAGCTTACTTTTTCCTTTAAGGCTTATAGCCTTTACCATTATCTTGAAATTTTGGAGGTAATTGCAACGATGAGCTACAAAGCAAAGCATATCAACCAAGACAAGGATGTAGAACTCCTTTGCCAGTGCAAATGGATCATTGATAAAACAGTCCATTTTCATGAATTTACCATCTGCGACCTTGCAGAGATCTCCGCACCAGAAGGAAAAATGGTCACTATGCTCGTGAATGGCACAGTAGTTGATATGAAGCCGGGAAAATATTCTGGCAATATCGATCTGATTGTATCAGATGAGTATGTGGCAAAGCCTGCAAGTCTGATGAAGTTTAACCGTCTGCAGGCAGTTTTAGCCTCTGCCATTTGTGTGGAAAACGACAAAATCATTCCTGAAAAATCAGTTTTAGAGGCTGTCCATGACGGAACGGTGACCAACGAAGCCGCAGATGGTGTTTATATCGCTGCCGCAGGTCATTTCAATGGCATCATCGTTAACAATGGAAAGTATGCCATACGAAATAGTCAGATGGACATGGAGGGCTTTGGCTTCAACGACTACATTGGAGCGGATTGCGCCGTTACGGTTCATGGGAACAGTGATGTAGAAATCAGCAACTGCGAATTCAATATGTCCGGTGTGACCAGGTGTGCAGTTCATGCCGGTGGTAACTCTACTGTCGCTATCAACAATTGTAAAATCATTAATATGAGTCCCGCTTCTGACTGGCTTGGCTCTTTCACCTGGCAGCTGCCATTCCGCGGCACCAATCGTCTTTGTCAGACCGCCGACAACGCTCATGTCACATATAATAACTGCCACCTAAAAACAAATGGATGGGGCATCGTGTCTGTGGACGGTGTAGACAAGGACATTAAGGTGGACTTCAATGACTGCTATATGGAAGCCACCGGGCCTCAAACCTATGCTTATGGCTCCTTCTGCATCGGTCCTTGCACGCTAAATTTTAACCACACCGTTCTCAAGGCTAACGGTTTCCCGATCATATGTATGTGTGATGAAGGGGAGGGGTTTGTAAATGTGTCGAACGGCACCGAGATTATTGGCCGGAGATTCGGCCTCGTCAGCATTTCTGATGGCGGCACCATCGCAATGCTGAAGGACTCCAAAATGGATACTAAGCTGGCAAATTTCCTGTTCCGTGGCTCTCATACAAGCGTGACGGTTGACAACTGTCAGATTACCTCTGAAAGCAAGCAATTCATTAATATGATTGACGATGTAAACACAGATCAGCGAGCGCAAAATCATATAATTCCTGTGGGAGTGCAGGATATTTATGTGGAGGAGCACGACCTTGCCGCCTATGATGAAAAGGAAGACATCTATATGCACCTGATCCACACAGACATTGTAGGCGACGCCATGAACGCGACGACTAATATCCGGGCCTATAAGCAATCCCGCATTGGCAACGGCATTGGAAAGTTCCATGATACCATGACAGGACTTTTCACACCGGAGAGCATTATGGAGAATATCTTAGCCGAGCTACCGGAGGGCGCGGAGCCGCCTGAGCCGCCTGATTTCGGCGATCCTGACGCCAATAAGGGCCCCAAAAATCTGGTGCTGAAGCTCACCGGAGCAAGCGTTACCGGTATTATCAGTTCGGCTACATCTCATTATCGTGAAGGCCTTACCGAGATCACGCCGGACAACTGTCATGAGATAAACGATGTAACGATGGAGGCTACGCCGACTGTGAACAACGGCGTGATCCTTGAGCTGGACGGTGAAAGCCGGTGGATCGTTACTGGTACGAGCTATATCACAAAGCTAACTATCGCCGCAGATGCCGTTATAGAAGCAGTTGACGGAAGTGAGCTTCGTATGACCGTAGACGGCGTCATCACTCCTATCACTGCTGGTGAGTATGTCGGCAAGATTGTAATAGAGAAAATCTGAATTTCTTGCCCTCTGGGCAAACCATTATATAACGATCCTTATAAAATAATAAAGCGAAAATTGCAAGTGCAAGTTGAACACATCCGCGAAAAGCTTCAATAGAGT
>JAJQCH010000069.1 GCA_021202795.1 Oscillospiraceae bacterium | reverse complement strand
ATCACTATGGATTTTCTTTTTCAAGTGTCCATCTTCATTATGCAATCAACCAACGAATATTATAATATCGGGAGAGGTTAAATCCTGCACGCCATCTCGTGCCATTGCTCACCGCCCCAGGTGGAATTGGCAAGACCGTTGTCGGTGAAGCCCAGCTTATTATACATCTCCACCTTGGTGTCCAGACAGGTCAGAAGGAGAGCCTTGCGGCCCCTTTCTTGTTCCCGGCGGCGGTATTCCTTCACCAGCGCCCTGGCAATCCCCTGCATTTGATAGGCGGGCAGAACGGCCAGCCCCAAAAGCATGACGGTCTGGCCCGCCGGGTTGTGGAGGCGCTCGTCGGTGAAAAATTCATCCCGAAAAACGGTCTCGTTGGTGGCGAGGCCGTTTAAATATCCCGCCAGCTTTCCCGTGTCCCGATCGACTGCCACCAAGAATAAATCGGGCGCGGCGGCGGCCCGTGCGCGCATATGGGCCGGGGAGCAGGCTTCGTTAGGCGGAAAGCAGATCTGTTCGATGGCGATGGCCTGCTCGATTTCCTCCGGCTCCATGGTTCGGAGCGTAAAATTTTTATAATCCATATAATCCATATGCAGCCTCCTGGTGCCTATTTTAGCTGTCTGGGGCTGACGCCGAAGGCGGCGCGGAAGTCCCGGTAGAAGGTGGAATACTCAGAGAAACCGCTGTCCTCCGCAGCTTTGCTCACGGGAACGCCCCGGCGGATTTGCTGGGTGGCGTATAGAAGACGGCGCTGCTGCACATAGCTGTGTACGGTGGCGCCAGTCTGCGCCTTGAAAAGGCGCATAAAGTGATACCGACTGAGGTATACGCGGCCAGCCAGCTCATCCACGGTCAGCGGCTCGGAGAGATGCTCGTTGATATAGGAAAGGGTCTGGGAGATTTTGGAATTATAGACCGTTTTTGGACTTTGGAAGCCGCCTGCCCGCTGGGCGATGCGATTGATGCAGACGAGAAGCTGGATTACGAACGTGTCCTGCAGGGTCTGGGCGCCGAATTGTTCATCCTTCAGTATCGTTTCCATGGCGTTGAACAGCGTGGAGAGGTGCGTGCGATCCTCCTGGGACGGAGTCAGCAGGTATTGGCCCTGCTGGTCGGCCTGGTCAAAGCAGGCCAGCAGGTTTATCTCCGGCACCGAGCGGCCCAGATACTGGCCGTCCAGGTATAGGATAACCCGTTCGTAGGGGGTGGAGCGGTCGATCAGCGCTTTGTGGATGGCGTGGTGCTTGATGAGCAAAATGTCCCAGGGACGCAGGGGATAGGTGCAGCTCTCCACCATATAATCCACCTGGCCGGACAGGAGAATAACGATTTTGTCAAACTCGTGAAAGTGGAAATCCAGCTCCTGTCCTTCGGTGTCCCGCAGGTGGAAATACTTGTAATTCTCCTGCAGATAGCCCTCTCGCTAGTAGCTGCCGCTGCGTTCCATAGGCTGCGCCTCCCTTCTGTGCGGTTCCTCTTGATCATACAGCACCTTCTGGAAAGAATCAACCAAAAATTTTTATTTACCTTTCATTTTTGTGAATGTTCCAATGAAAGCAACGTCGATTCTGGCGCCGCGCATTATCCGGGGCCTCCGAGACTGACCGTTGCATTTATGCCTTTTCCGCCTTGTCAGATTTTTCCGCCTTGTCCGTCTTTTTTGGGGCGTCGAACAGAAGAGACAGGTATTTTGTGGCCAGAGCCTGCTCTGCCTGCGCCCGAAGGGCGGCATAGTAAACCGCCTGAGGCAGCGCGCTGCTTTCCTCGGACGTAGGCGTTTCTCCGGCGTCCTTGGCGACGGCGTGGACAGACTGCTCAAATATATCACAGAAACGGTTATAAAGCGGGCCAAAGCTGGGCTGTTCTCCGTCTTCGTTCGGCGTTTCGCTGTGGGCCTGCTCACAGGACAGGAGCTGTTGGATGAATGTGATGGAGAGACAGGGCTTCAGCACACAGATAATGATAAGGTAGGCCAGATGGGTGCGGGTATAGCGCTTGCGCGTGGGAGCGGGAATGACCTTTAGCTTCACATAGTTGTTCACCATGGAGGCGGTCAGTCCCTTCTCGTCAAAACCGGGGTAATCTCCCAGATAGTGATCCACCAGCGCCAGCACCTGATCCATATAGAGATCCAGATCCGGCAGCGCGTCCCAGCGAGGGAGTGTCTGTCCGGCCATCTGGCGGCATATTTGGGTGAACAGGACGTCAGAGGATTCATTCATAGATACATACCATCCTTCATTTGGGAAATACTTTTTCTGAAACCACTATACCATATTGGGCAAAAAATGACAAGAAACATTTTAAAACAATGGTTGACACGGATTAAAATATCTGTTAATATAGTAATAAAAACTAGATTAACTGATTTTAAAATTGAAGGAGGGGGCGGGCTATGGCGATTACAGTCTATGGAGATTCTATCCTGAAAGGGATATTGCTGGAAAACGGGCGTTATGTTATCAATCGCCGCTGGGAGGAACGCTATGTTCGGGAGTATGGCGTCAGCGTGACGAATCGTTCCCGCTTTGGCTGCACCATTGAAAAGGCTATGGCGGTCATCCGGCGGGACTGCCTGCGTCCCTGCGAGCCGGGAGACGTGGCGGTGCTGGAATTTGGAGGCAACGACTGTGATTATAACTGGGAAAAGGTCGCCGCTGCGCCGGAGCGGGAGCATAGCTGCAACACGCCCCCGGCTCAGTTTGCTTCCCGGTATCGGGAGACAGTCCGTCTGGTGCGGGAAAGTGGCCGGGAGCCGATTGTACTGACACTGCCACCGATTCATTCGGAGCGGTATCTGCGCTTTATTTGCCGGAATGGGATTTCCAGGGAGAGCATCCTGTCATGGCTGGGAGATGTGGAAAGTATTTTTCACTGGCAGGAGACCTATTCCCATCTGGCGGAGCAGGTGGCCAGAGAGGAGGGGGTGCGGCTCATCGACCTGCGGCGGCCCTTCCTCCGCCGCAAGGACTGGGAGGGCCTTTTGTGTGCCGACGGTATTCACCCTTCCCAGGAGGGGCAGCGGCTTATTTATGAAACTCTGTGCCGCTATAGCGCCGTCCCCAGCGGCGTTGTGGCCTAAATCCGGGACGGCATTTTGCCGAAATTTTTATTCGGGCGGGGAGATTTGTTCTGCCGCCGACCGCAAAAAAACGACCCCAAACCCGCTTGTATCAAGGGTTTGGGGCTTAACATATTGTTTCACAAAATGTTGGAAGGATTCCTGTTGACAACCACAAGATGTTGTGTTAATATATGTCTCGTCGACAAGATTATGTAAAACGGCGGGGCATCCCGCCCGAACCAGAACCGTCAGGGAGAGGCTAAATGAAGATGAAGATTATGAAGATTATAAAGAGAAATGGATCAGAAGCTGTATTTGATATTGAGAAAATCGTTGCGGCTATTACCAAGGCCAACAATGCGGTGCCGCTGGATGTGCGCATGACCGTTACCCAGATCCGGCGCATTGCGGATTCCGTGGAGAAGTCCTGTGTGGAGCTGAGCCGCTCTCCGGCGGTGGAGGAGATACAGGATATGGTGGAGCAGCAAATCATGGCCCACGGGGCCTATGAGGTGGCCAAGCAGTATATCACCTATCGCTATACCCGTTCCCTGGTGCGTCAGTCCAACACTACGGACGACCGTATTCTGTCCCTCATCGAGTGCAACAACGAGGAGGCCAAGCAGGAAAACTCCAACAAAAACCCGGTGGTGAACAGCACCCAACGGGACTATATGGCCGGAGAGGTCAGCCGGGACATCACAAACCGCATCCTCCTGCCTCCCGACATCGTGCAGGCCCATGAGGAGGGCATCATCCACTTCCACGATACGGACTATTACGCCCAGCATATGCACAACTGCGACCTGGTGAACCTGGAGGATATGCTCCAAAACGGCACGGTCATCACCGGTACGCTGATCGAGCGCCCCCACAGCTTCGCCACCGCCTGCAACATTGCCACGCAGATCGTGGCCCAGGTGGCTTCCAACCAATACGGCGGCCAGAGCATCTCCCTGGCCCACCTGGCCCCCTTCGTCCAGGTCAGCCGGGAGAAGATACGCAGCATCGTGCGGGATGAGATAAGCTCTCTGGGTGTGATTCCCACCAAGGAGCAGGTGGACGACATCGTGGAAAAGCGCCTCCGGGAGGAGATCCGCCGGGGCGTGCAGACCATCCAGTATCAGGTCGTCACCCTCCTGACCACCAACG
>JAJQCH010000121.1:16163-28758 GCA_021202795.1 Oscillospiraceae bacterium | reverse complement strand
CACTATGGATTTTCTTTTTCAAGTGTCCATCTTCATTATGCAATCAACCATTATTTTTATATTACACAATCTCCCCATACAGCGCCCAGGTGGTACTGGAGGTGATTTTGGCGGTGACGAACCGGCCCACCAGGGACGGGTCGCCCCGGAGGTGTACCAGGCGGCCTCCGTCGGTGCGGGAGGACAGGTTATACGGCTCCGCGCCGGTTTCGCCATCCACCAGAACGCGGAAGGCGCGGCCCACATAGGCGGCGTGCTTTTCCTCGGAAATTCGGTTCGCCACGGTCAGAAGCCGGTCGAACCAGACCTGCTTTTCCGCACGGGGAACGGGATCGTCCATCTCCGCTGCCGGGGTGCCGGCGCGGGGGGAATAGATAAAGGTGAACATGGCGTCATACCGCATCTTCTCCACAATGTCTAAGGTCTCCTGGAAATCCGCCTCCGTCTCCCCGGGAAAGCCCACGATAATGTCCGTGGTCAGCACCAGGTCGGGCATATATTCCCGCGCCATGGCTGCCTTTTCCAGATAGACGGCCCGGTCGTAATGGCGGTTCATGGCTTTGAGGATGCGATCGGAGCCGCACTGGACGGGAAGATGAAGCTGATGGGCGCATTTTTCGCTCTCCGCCATGGCCCGGAACAGCTTTTCTGTGGCGTCCTTGGGGTGACTGGTCATAAAGCGGAGACGGAAATCCCCCGGAATATCGCTGATAGCCCGCAGCAGATCGGGAAAGTCCATTTTGTCCTCCCCCAGGCCCTTGCCGTAGCTGTTCACGTTCTGGCCCAGGAGGGTGATGTCTTTATAGCCGGCGGTAGCCAGCTCTCCCGCCTCCGCCAGAATATCCGCCGGGTGGCGGCTCCGCTCCCGGCCCCGGACATAAGGGACGACGCAGTAGGTGCAGAAGTTGTCGCAGCCGTTCATAATGGAGAGCCACGCCTTCACCTGGCTGTCCCGCCGCCGGGGCAGCCCCTCGGCCACCACCCCGTCGGAGGGGGCGGCGGCGATGACCCGGCTTTTGTTCCCCCGCCGCCCGTGGCGCTCCATGGCTTGCCACAAAAGCTGGGGAAACTGCCACACCTCGTGGGGGCCGAATACCAGGTCTACCATGCGGAAGGAATCCCGCAGGCGGGTTTTCATCCCCTCCTGCTGGGCCATGCATCCGCCCACGCAGACGATAAGCTCCGGGTTCCGCTCCCGTGCATGAACCAGGGAACCCACGTTTCCCAGCACCCGCAGCTCCGCGTGTTCCCGGACGGCGCAGGTGTTCACGGCGATGACGTCCGCCTGGGCGGGGTCGTCTGTGGCCAGATACCCGCACTGGGCCAGCCACCCCCGGAGAATTTCGCTGTCCGACTCGTTTTGCTGGCAGCCGTAGGTGTCCACCAGAGCATAATGAGGCCGGGAGTCGATGGCCTGCTTGATCCTCTCGCAGTAAACGTCCTGTGCCTCCAGCTCCTGTGGCCCGATTTCCCGGCGTGTATACATAAAAAACCTCCCATGGTTCGGCAAAGCTCTCAAAATTCAGGCAGTACTTTAATATATCATTTTTTTGTGGTATAATCAAGAACAGGAAAACAATAAACGGCCCCAAGGCCGAAGGAGGAGGCGGATATGGCAGTTATCAATGTTCTGGCGCCCCATGTGGCCAATATGATCGCCGCGGGCGAGGTGGTGGAGAGGCCCGGCAGCGTGGTGAAGGAGCTGATGGAAAATGCGGCAGACGCCGGTGCGCGGAATATCACCGTGGAGCTGCGTGGTGGCGGCGCCACCTTCATCCGCGTGACGGACGACGGCTGCGGCATGGCCCCGGAAGATGCGGGTACCTGCTTTCTGCGTCACGCCACCTCAAAAATAAAGGACGAGCTGGGCCTGGAGACCATCAGCACCATGGGCTTTCGGGGAGAGGCCCTGGCGGCCATCGCCGCCGTCAGCCATGTGGAGCTGCTGGCCCGCCGGGAGGAGGACGAAACGGGAACCATGGTCACGCTCTCAGGGGGAGAGATGCAGAGCATTGGCCCCGCCGGATGCCCCAAGGGCAGCGTATTCACGGTGCAGGATCTGTTTTATAACACCCCCGCCCGGCTGAAATTTATGAAATCCGACCGGGCGGAGGGTGCTTGGTGCGTTCAGACCGCCCTGCGGGTGGCCCTGGGGCGGCCCGATATATCCGTCCGCTGCATACGGGACGGACGGGAGGAATTTTTCACGCCGGGGGACGGCAGGCCGGAATCCGCCGTATATGCCCTGCTGGGCCGGGACATAGCCCTGTCCATGCTGTCCGTGCAGGGGGAAAACGAGGGGGTATCCGTGACGGGCTTCGTCAGCTCCCCATCGGTGGGGCGCGGCAACCGGGCCATGCAGTTTTTCTTCGTCAATGGCCGGGCCATCCGATCCCAGAGCCTGCAGGCGGCGGTGGAGCAGGCGTATAAAAATACCCTGTTGGTGGGCCGGTTCCCAAGCTGCGTCCTCTATATCACCATGAGTCCCGGCGCGGTGGATGTGAACGTCCATCCAACGAAAAACGAGGTAAAATTCTCCTCGGAAAAGCGGGTGTTCGATGCGGTGTATTACAGCGCCCTGAACGCCCTTCACGGGCGGGAGGACACCGTGGAGATGCACCTGTCCCGCGGGACGGAAAAGCGTCTGCATCCCGCCGCTCCCGCCGCAGCCCCGGAAACGAAGATGCGGCAGACTATTGCCCCGTCCGCTGAAACGGCGAACAAAGTGGCTCCGGCCCCTGCCGCAGCTCCGGCGGCGCAGATGACCCTGGAGCTGCACAGCCCGGTTTATACCTATGGCAAGGGGATGACGATTCCCGCCCCGCCCCGGCACACCGCCGGGGGCGCATATGTCCGCCGTCAGGAGGAGCCGCCGGTTCGCCCTGCGCCCCGGCCTCCTGCGGCCTGGGAACCGAAGACGCCTGCGGCGGAAACACAGGCGGCCTCTTCGGAGCCTGTGCGGCTGGTGGGAGAGGTGCTGCGCACCTATATCATCGCGGAGCAGGGAGAACGGGTGCTGATTATTGACAAGCACGCAGCCCATGAGCGTCTGGTGTTCGACGCTCTGAAGGCCAGGGATCGGGAAATGCTGTCTCAGGGACTGATCGTTCCCCAGACCTGGCGGCCAGACCGGGAGGCGCGGGAGATATTGGAGGAAAACGCTGCCCTGCTTCAGGAGCTGGGCTTCGGCCTGGAACCTTATGGGGAGGAGGACATGATCCTCCGGGCTGTGCCGGAGGCGCTGGATCCGGCCCAAGCCATCCCGGCACTGGAGGAGATATGCGAGAAGCTGAAAACCGGCAGCCGGGATCTGGCGAGGGACGGGATATTGCAGACCATCGCCTGCAAGGCAGCCATTAAGGCCGGCTGGGACACGGATCCCCTGGAGCTTCAGGTGCTGGCTGACAAGGTGGCCTCCGGCCAGATAAAATACTGCCCCCATGGCCGCCCGGTGGCCGTGACCCTGACCAGGCGGGAGCTGGACAAGCAGTTTTCAAGGATTGTATAATAACGGGAAAAGGAGACGATCGCCCATGAAAATAGAATTTAACGACGAGCAGCTCGCCCTTTTGAAGGAGGTAGTGGCGGAGTACGCAGAGATCACCTACCACGATATGTTCGATTATAAGCGAGTGGCCGTGGACGCGGAGGAGGACTTCGTGAAGGAGGAATACAACGCCCTGGCCGATCAGGAGGAAGAGCGGTTCCGCCAGGTGAAGGCCCTGTCCGAATACATTGTGAAATACGAGGAGCTTATGGGTCATGCCTGACCTGCTGGTGATCACCGGCCCCACCGCCACGGGGAAAACCGCCCTGGGAGTGGAGCTGGCCCTGGCACTGAACGGAGAGGTGGTGTCCGCCGACTCCATGCAGGTATATAAGGGCATGGACATCGGCACGGCCAAACCCACCATGGCAGAGCGGCGGGGCGTTCCCCACTGGATGCTGGATGTGGCGGAGCCGTGGGAGCGGTTTTCCGCCGCCCGGTACAGCCGGATGGCTGCCGCCTACGTGGAGGATATTCGGGGCCGGGGGAAGCTTCCCATTGTGGTGGGTGGCACCGGGCTTTATATCGATGGGCTTCTCCGGGGGACGGACTATGCCGCCGTCCCGGAGGACATGGCGCTCCGCTGCGAGCTGGAGACGGAATACGATCGGCTGGGAGGCGAGGGCTTTCGGGAAAAGTTGGCCGCTGTTGACCCGGAGCGGGCGGCCCGGCTGTATCCCAGGGATAAAAAGCGCCTTGTCCGGGCCTATGAGATATACGCCCTGACGGGACAAACCATCACGGAGCATGACCGAATTTCCCGCGAGACCCCGCCCCGGTATACGGCGGCGGTGGTGGCGCTGGACTACGCGGCGCGGGACGACCTGTACCGCCGGATAGACGACCGTGCGGCGCAGATGTTCCGGGACGGTCTGGCGGAGGAGGTGCGAGGGCTTCTTGGGGCGGGCCTGGACGAGGGTGTCACTGCCATTCAGGCTATCGGCTATAAGGAGACGGCGGAATACATCGCGGGCCGCGCCACGCTGGCGGAGGCGGTTCAAACCGTGTGCCTTCGATCCCGGCAGTACGCCAAGCGGCAGCTCACCTGGCTCCGGGGCCGGGAGGGGGTTCACTGGATACGCTGGGAAAAAGAGCCGGATATTCAACTGGCCCGACAAATTTCGACGGAAATCTGGGCCGCCAGGTCGTAAAATAGGCTCTGTACAATGAATTTGTGCAAAATAACTATTTTACAGGGTGGCGGACTATGATACAATATTATTTAAAATTCTGTCCGTGTCGCCCTGGAAGGGATGGCAGAGATGCAGAAATCACAGAATCTTCAGGACAGCTTTTTAAACCAGGCTCGCCGGGAGCGGATGCTTGTCACCGTATTCCTTATGAACGGCTTTCAGCTCCGGGGCGTCATACGGGGGTTTGACTCCTTCGTGGTGATGGTAGACTCCGACGGCAAGCAGCAGATGATTTATAAACACGCCATATCGACGGTGGCGCCTGCCCGCCCGCTGTCGTTTACGGAGGAAACAAGCTGAGTTGAAACGATCTGATTCCCTGTTAAAGGTCATATCCTTTGTTGTGTTTTTGGCTATGGCCGCTTATTTAGCCATATATCTCGTCCAGCGGGGGACGGACACGACGCAGACGGCCCTGGTGGTGACGGCCACTATGAGCGACTCCACCGCCATGAGCGGTCTTGTGGTGCGGGAGGAGCTGGTGCTGACAAGCTCCGAGGAGTACATAGACATCACCGTGTCCGACGGAGAAAAGGTCGGCGCCGGGCAGACCGTGGCGGTGGCTTACAGCTCGGAGTCCGCCCTGGAGCGGGCCACGCAGCTCCATGTCCTGAGCCAGGAGATTGAGGAGGTTTCCGCCGCTTTGGACAGCACAGAGGACGTTTCCTTGACGGGGGATCAGACCGTGTACGACGCCATTATTGACCTGGCCTATACAATACAGACCGGGGATCTGGCCGATATGGACAGCCAGGAAAGCTCTCTTGCCAGCCTGATTTTCCGCACGGAAAGCCAGGACGCAACAGAGGAATACCTGACCGAGCTGCAAAAGGAATATTATGAGCTGGAGCAGACCAGCGCCGGAGATTCCAGGGAGATTACCGTAAGTCAGGCTGGCACGTTCACCAGTTTGGTGGACGGTTACGAGGGTGTTAGCCCCGAATATGTTCAGACTCTGACGCCAAGCAGCCTTCGGTCGCTGATTTCCGCCGATCGGACAATTAACGACGAGGCGTTCGGCAAGCTGGTCGTCTCCTATTACTGGCACTACGCGGCCCTCCTCTCGGAGGAGGATGCCGCAGAGCTGGAAACGGGAGGTACGGCGAGTCTGTCCTTTGGCCGGTATTACAGCGGCAGCCTGGAGGCGGAGGTGGAATACATCAGTCAGGCGGAGGACGGAGAGTGTATCGTTCTGTTCTCCATGAGCCAGGGACTGGCGGATATGCTGGCAGTGCGATCCGTTTCCGCTGATCTGGTCTATCAGGAATACACCGGCCTGCGGGTGCCGGTGAAGGCTCTTTATCGCTACTATGCCGGGTATCTCTCCGACGAGGACGGCCAGAAGCTGACGGAGGGAGAGAGCGTTACCCTGACTCTTGGGGGCGTGGAATACGACGCATTCGTCTCGGAAATTGGCTCTGCCAACGCCTATGGAGAGCTGGCGGACGGGGTGGAATCCGGCAGCGAAGAGGACACCCGCCCCCGGCGGCGGCTGGTGGTGTTCTGCTGGGCTTGGGAGGACGACGAGGAGGCCCCGGATTTCTCCTCCGGCGGCGGCACCGTTACGCTGTCGGACGGGACGGAGACTCTGGCTGTCACCAACTATTATGACTACGACGAGGATACGGACAGGATGTGCGTGTTTACCCTGACCGGCGTTCAGGCAGAGCGGAAAAAGGTCAGCCTGATTTTTGCAGGCGAGGAATACTGTCTGGTCTCTTCTGACGGGACGGACGCCCTTCGGGAGGGCAATGAGATCATCGTCCAGGCGGCAGGCCTGTACAACGGCAAAGTATTCTAAATCATCTGCGATGTAATCGCAGATGAGAGGGCAGCGGCCTGAACCGCGCACTGCACACGCTAAGAGCCGTGCTTCGCACGGTTGCGCGTTTGCACGCCGCCTGCGGGCGGCAGTCTGCGAGGCTTTTATGTCGTTTGCTTGAAAAGAGCCTTCTAATGAAAGATGCAGAAAAGAGTGCATATATGACCGAGATGACCATTGAGCAGCGGATCGCTGTGGTGAAGGAAAATATAGACCGCGTCGGCGGCAGCGGACGGGTTACGCTGGTGGGCGTCGCGAAGACGAAGCCTGCGGAGCTTGTTCGCCGGGCTATCGCCGGAGGACTGGATGTCATTGGGGAAAATTATGTCCAGGAGCTGAGGGATAAAAGTCAGGCCGGAGCCTATGAGGGGGCGGCGGTGCATATGATAGGCCACCTCCAGACCAATAAGGTCAAATATGTGGCAGGGAAGGTTGCGCTGATTCAGTCGGTGGATTCGCCCACCCTGCTGGAGGCCATTTCCCGCCGGGCGGCGTCCCTGAACACGGTGCAGGATGTGCTGATTGAGGTAAACATCGGCGGCGAGGCAGGCAAATCCGGCGTTGCGCCGGAGGCGCTGGATGCGCTTTTTCAGTGCGCGGCAAATCTTCCCGGCGTGCGCGTTCGGGGGCTGATGGCAATCCCCCCGGCAGAAAATACCAGGGCATATTTTGAACCCATGTATCACCTTTTTGTTGACAATAAGGCAAAAAAATACGATAATAATATTGTTATGGATTTTTTGTCCATGGGTATGTCAGATGACTATGAGGACGCGATAAAAGAGGGCGCGAATATGGTTCGCGTCGGTTCGTTCATATTTGGCGCAAGAAATTATGGCGTCACCCGGTAACGGGGCGCGGTTAAAAAAATAAAAGCAGGAGGCAGATTCATGGGGCTTTTAGACGATTTAAAAAAACTGACACGGCCATACGATGAGGAAGAAGAATTCTTCGACGACGATGACGAGCTGGAGGAGGATCGGGAGCCTACCGTCGTGGCGCCCAGGACGGAGCGTCAGGAGCGGCGCAACCCCTTTGCGGATACAGGTTCCTCCGCCTTTGAGGAGCGGGCTGTGCCGAAAAAGGACAACAAGGTGGTCAACATCCACACCACCACCGCTGTGCAGGTGGTGCTGGCGAAGCCGGAACGGTTCGAGCAGGCGGCGGAGATCGCAGATCACCTGCGGGATAAGCGCACGGTGGTGATCAATTTGGAAACCACAAATAAGGACGTGGCCCGGCGGCTGGTGGACTTTCTGTCCGGCGTGGCCTATGCCAATGACGGAAAAATTAAGAAGGTGGCCATCAACACCTACATCATTACCCCCTACAACGTGGACATCATTGGGGATCTGATCGACGAGCTGGAGAACAACGGCGTATACATTTAACGTTTAACCCTTGTCGCAAGCGCCGAAAGATATAGATACCGATATATAAATGCGCAGCCTATGGCAGAGCGCAGAGAAAGGAAAGGGTAACAGGATATGGTAACAGCACAGGATATAAGGGAAAAAACATTTGAGAAAGCCAGAAAAACCGATGGCTACAACATGGATCAGGTGGACGAGTTCCTGGACGAGCTGGCCGCCGCCTTTACTTCCCTCGCCAAGGAGAACGCCTCTTTGAAGGGCAAGCTCCGGGTGATGGCGGACAAAGTGGAGGAATATCGCCAGACGGAGGACTCCATGCGCCTGGCGCTGCTCTCTGCCCAGAAGCTCTCCGCTCAGATTGAGTCGGAGGCCAAGGAGCGGGCGGATGCCACCCTGGCGGAGGCCAAGGACACCGCCGACCGGCTGACCAGACAGGCTGCCGACAGCGTGGCCAACGAGCAGGCCAAGCTGGAGGAGGCCAAAAAGGCTACGGACAAATTCTTTGAGCATATGCGGGTCGTCTGCGAGAAGCAAATCGCCTTTTATGAAAAGCTGTCCACCATGCAGCTTGTGGGCGGAGACCAGGAGCAGGACGCCAAGGAGCAGCCGAAGGCCGCGCCCGCGTCCGCCGCAGCCAAGACTGCCTCTCGGACAACCAGGGACAGAGCGGTGGACGACACCGTCCGCAGCATAGAGGCCAGCGCCGTGACTGCCGCCCTGGAGGAGCCGGACACTCTTACCGTGGACACGGATTTGCCGGAGGAAGAGGAGGAACCGACCCGTCTGTTCCCCATGGACACCCCGCAGAAGAAGAAAAAACGCAGCTCCTTTGACGATTTCAGCTTTGACGATGAGGATATATAACAATTTCCCTGGGCGGAGCAGTCGCTCCGCCCTTGTGGGCTATTAGAACCACTATTTACGGGAAAATTTTGCGAAACCCTTCACACCGATCAATCAATATTTATTTTATTAATTATACAAGCGTTGGAGAGAAATACTATGGCCATGGATTATAATGCGACGGTCAACCTGCCGAAAACCGCCTTCCCCATGCGGGCGGGCCTGCCGAAGCGCGAGCCGGAGATGCTGGCGGCCTGGGAGAAGCTGGATCTTTACCACGAAATGCTCAAGCGCAACGAGGGCAAGCCCCGCTTCATTCTGCACGACGGCCCTCCGTTTTCGAACGGCAACCTGCACATGGGTACGGCCCTGAACAAATGCCTCAAGGACTTCATCAACCGCTATAAGAGCATGAGCGGCTATCAGGTACCCTACACTCCCGGCTGGGATAACCACGGTATGCCCATCGAGTCCGCCATCATCAAGGAGCAGAAGCTCAACCACAAGGCGATGAGCGTGTCGGAATTCCGCACAGCCTGCCACGAGTATGCGGAGTACTACCTGGACGTGCAGCGTCAGGGCTTCAAGCGTCTGGGCGTTTTGGGCGATTGGGACAATCCCTATAAGACCATGAACCCCAAGTTCGAGGCCCAGGAGGTCAAGGTCTTCGGGAAGATGTACGAAAAGGGCTACATCTACAAGGGCAAAAAGCCTGTGTACTGGTGTCCCAAGGACGAGACGGCTCTGGCCGAGGCGGAGATTGAATATTCCGAGGACGAGTGCCAGTCTATCTATGTGAAGTTCCGCGTCAAGGACGATCATGGAAAGCTTGGGCAGTACTGCGACCTGAACGAGCTGTATTTCGTCATCTGGACCACCACCACCTGGACCATCCCCGGAAACCTGGCTATCTGCCTGAATGCCGACCTGGATTACGTACTGGCGCAGCAGCCCAACGGGGAGACCTATATTCTGGCCCAGGGCCGGATGGAGGCGTTCCAGAAGGCTGCCGGACTGGAGCATTTGGAGATATTGGCGGAGATGAAGGGCGACCAGTTTGAGCTGATGACCGCTACCCACCCCCTGTTCGACCGGGAGAGCGTGGTCATTCTTGGCGACCATGTCACCCTGGACGCCGGTACCGGCTGCGTCCACACCGCTCCCGGCCACGGCCAGGAGGACTATGAAGTCTGCCGCAAATACGACGCCTCCGGCAAAACCAACATCGGCATGGTGGTGCCGGTGGACGATCAGGGCAAAATGAACGAGGCCGCCGGGCCTTACGAAGGACTTACAACGGACGAGGCAAACCAGAAGATTTTTGCCGACCTGCTCTACTGCGGAGCGCTGATCGCCAGCGAGACCATCACCCACCAATACGCCCACTGCTGGCGCTGCCACAGCCCCATCCTCTATCGGGCTACCGATCAGTGGTTCTGCTCTGTGGACGCCTTCAAGGAGGACGCGGTGCGCGCTGCCCGGAAGGTTCACTGGAACCCGGAGTGGGGCGCCGACCGCATGGAAAGCATGATCCGGGAGCGGGCGGACTGGTGCATCAGCCGCCAGCGCCGGTGGGGCCTTCCCATTCCCGTGTTCTACTGCGGGGACTGCGGCAAGCCTGTCTGCACGGCGGAGACCATCGATTCCGTTTCCAAAATCTTCGGAGAAAAAGGCTCCAACGCCTGGTTCGATCTGTCGGCAGAGGAGCTTCTGCCGGAAGGATTCACCTGCCCCCACTGCGGCGGCAAAGTAACGGAAAAGGAGACCGATACCCTGGACGGCTGGTTCGATTCCGGCTCCACCCACATCGCCTCCATGGAGTTGGACGCCCCCGGCACCTGGCCCGCCGATCTGTATCTGGAGGGCGGCGACCAGTTCCGCGGCTGGTTCCAGTCAAGTCTCCTCACCTCCGTGGCGGTGAAGGGAGACGCCCCCTATAAAGCCGTGCTGTGCCACGGCTGGACTGTGGATGGTGAGGGCCGGGCCATGCATAAGAGCCTTGGAAACGGTATCGCCCCGGACGAGCTGACGGAGAAATACGGAGCGGATCTGTGCCGCCTGTGGGCCGCCAGCGCCGACTTCCGGCTGGATATGCGCTGCTCCACCGCCATTTTTAAGCAGCTCTCCGACAAATACCTGAAAATCCGCAACACCGCCCGGTTCATCCTTGGAAACCTGGACGGCTTCGACCCCAATACCGACCTGGTGCCGCTGGAGGATATGCTGCCTCCCGACCGCTGGGCGCTGAGCCGCTGCGCCGCCCTGGTGGAAAAGGCCTTGGCAAGCTATGAGAAATTTGAGTTCTGGAGCGTGACCTACGCCATCCACAACTTCTGCGTGGTGGATATGTCCAATATCTACCTGGACATCGTGAAGGACAGACTTTACTGCGAGGCGCCGGGAGGCGTTCCCCGCCGCAGCGCCCAGACCGCCATCTGGTATGTACTGGACGCCATGGTGCGCCTGCTGGCCCCCATTTTGTCCTTCACGGCGGACGAGATCTGGCTGGCTATGCCCCATCGGGCGGAGGATGACGGTCGGAACGTCATGCTGAACGATATGCCCCCCGTTCGGGAGGACTGGAAGCTGTCCGAGGAGGACGAGCTTTTCTGGGAGGACAGCCTGCGCCTGCGCAACGATGTGAACAAGGCCCTGGAGCTGGCCCGTGCTGAGAAGACCATCGGCAAGCCCCTGGACGCCAAGGTCATGATCCATGTCGGCCCGGAGGCCAAAGAGACCATGGGCCGGGTGGCAAAGCAGCATCTGGAAGCGTTTTTCATCGTTTCCGAGGCGGAGATTTCCGACGGAGAAGGCCCTGGCTGGGCCGGAACGGAGGTTCCCGGCGTCACGATCCAGGTGGAGCCGTCCCAGGAGCCCAAATGCGTCCGCTGCTGGACCCACAGCAGCACCGTGGGCAGCGACGAGACACACCCCCAGCTCTGCGCCCGCTGCGCCAGAGCCATCAAAGAAATGAACCTGTAAAGTCAGTTCTCCCGAAAAAAATAGTAGGAGGGAATCACAGTGGTCTACGCGATCGTTACCGTGCTGGTGCTTATCATAGATCAGGCGGCGAAGTTCTGGACAACGAAAAATATCCTGCTGGACGCCATCGGGGACGAGTGCGTGTCCCTGATTCCCGGCGTCGTCCATATGACCAACGTGCATAACTACGGCGCGGCCTTCAGCATTTTGGAAAACGCCCGGTGGCTGCTGGTGGTAGTGTCGCTGGCGTTCGTTATTGCCATCATCGTCTTTATCAGCATGGAGATCATTCACACCCCCTTCGCCAAGTGGACGGCGGTGCTGGTCATGGCGGGGGCGCTGGGCAACTGCATCGACCGCGTGCTGTACGGCTATGTGGTGGATATGTTCGAGCTGGAGTTTATGAACTTCGCTGTGTTCAACGTGGCGGATATGTTCATCACCGTATGTGGTATTCTGTTTTGCATACACGTCATTGTATATAAAGAGCCGGAGGCCGTGCGAAGCGCCAACGAATCCCCCGCAGCCCGCCGCCGCCGGGAGGAACGGGAGGCTAAGGAGCAGCCCTACGCCAATATTCCCCACCGGGGAGAGCATCGGAGCCTGGAGGAGGAGCTGCGCCTGGCCGACCCGGACGATCCCTTCTCCGAATGGGACTTCGGGGCCGAGGTGGAGGACGCTGCCCCTCAAAAGCGGGCCAGACACGCGGAGGAAGAACCGGAAACACCCCGCCGCCGGACAAGAGCTGTGGAGAAGGAGCCGGAAACACCCCGCCGCCGGACGAGAGCCGCAGAGGAGGAGCCGGAGGCACCCCGCCGCCGAACGAGAGCCGCAG
>JAJQCH010000121.1:0-16153 GCA_021202795.1 Oscillospiraceae bacterium | reverse complement strand
ACGAGAGCCGCAGAGGAGGAGCCGGAGGCACCCCGCCGCCGAACGAGAGCCGCAGAGGAGGAGCCGGAGGCACCCCGCCGCCGAACGAGAGCCGCAGAGGAGGAGCCGGAACGCCCCCGCCGCCGCAAGGCCGGAGAGGAGGCGCTGGAGGAGCCGCGCAACCACGTTCGAGCCGTGCAGCCGGAGAAGGAAGCGCCGATGGCAGACGATGGTTCTGCGCCGTCCCGGCGGTCAAAGGCTTCGGCGGCGGAAAAGCCCGCCGAACGGCGCACCGCCAGAGTGGAGACCCCGGATTTTGGCGACATAGACGACATTCTGTCCTCGCTGAACGAGGAGGGCGGTGAACCTGGAGAGAGCGAGGAGAGCGGAGAGGAGACCTATTCCCTGGAGGATATTCTCGCCGAGTTTCGAGACCAATGACGGAAAAGCATATAGAGATCACAGCACAGGAGAGCGGGGAGAGAATCGACGCTCTCCTTGCCTTACATTCAGACATTCGCAGCCGCAGCCAGGCCGCCCGCCTGCTGGAGCAGGGTCTTGTCACCATGAACGGAGAGGCGGTGGGAAAAAGCCGCCGGGTAACGGCGGGAGAGGGGTTTTCCGTTACTATCCCGGAGGCGGCCCCCGCCGGCGTCCAGGCCCAGGAGATACCTCTGGACGTGGTCTATGAGGACGGGGACGTGATCGTGGTGAACAAGCCCAGGGGCATGGTGGTTCATCCCGCCCCCGGTCATTCGGACGGGACGCTGGTGAACGCCCTGCTGGCACACTGCGGGCCTTCCCTTTCCGGGGTGGGAGGAGAAATGCGCCCCGGCATCGTCCACCGCATCGACAAGGATACCAGCGGCCTTATCATCGCCGCGAAAAACGACCTGGCCCACCAGTCCCTGTCCGCTCAGCTCAAAGACCGTTCCCTGTCCCGGATATACGAGGCCGTGGTTCATGGCCCTCTTCATGAGGACAAGGGAACCGTGAACGCCCCCATTGGCCGTGACCCCCGCAACCGGCAGAAAATGGCGGTGACGGACAAAAACAGTCGCCCCGCCGTTACCCACTGGGAGGTGCTGACCCGGTACAGCCGCTATACCTATATCCGCTGCCGCCTGGAGACCGGGCGCACCCATCAGATACGGGTGCATATGGCCCACATCAGCCATCCCCTTCTGGGGGACACCGTGTACGGTGGCCGCCGGGACAAGGGGCTGGAAACCCAGTGCCTTCACGCCCGCGGCCTGAAATTCATCCACCCTGCCACCGGGGAGCCGGTGGAGCTGTGGACAGATTTGCCAGACTGGTTCCAGACGGTTCTGGATAAGCTGGGACCGCCCCTGGAATAGAGCTGGAATAGACACAGAACCGCAACGAAGGGAGCTTGTATGACCGCCTTAGCCGTATATCTGTTTTTTGGCCTGGCCCTGGCCTGGCGCGTCCTGCCGGAGCAGCGGGGAGCGGTCAAATGCTGGCTGGGTCTGGTGTTCGGCTGTGTGGCCCTGATGTGGCTGCCCTGCCTGTTCGCCTTTTTCCTGGGCTTCACCCTGGCCGCCCAGTGCGCCGCCCTGGTGCTGACCGCCGCCGGAGGCCTTGCCCTGCTGTTCGCCAGACCAAAGGACAGGCTTCTGAACATGATAAAGTCCCCAAGGACGTGGGAAAAGCCCTCTCACAGCGACCTGGTGGGCCTGCTTCTGGCCCTGATGGCAACGTGTCTGTGCGCCTACCTCCTCCACACCCATGTGATTTTGGAGCAGGAGGACGGGAGCCTCTGGGTGGGGCAAAGCACCTACGGAGATCTGGCCATGCACCTGGGCTTTATCGAGAGCCTTTATCAGCAGGGGACATTCCCCCCGGACTACAGCATCTATCCCGGTCAGCAGCTCGACTATCCCTTCCTGGTGGACGCTGCCTCTGCAAGTCTGAGGTTTTTCGGCCTGAGCCTGCGTATGTCCGTTATCGTACCAAGCCTTGTAATGCTGTTTTGCGTGTTTTATGGCTTCTGGCTCCTGGCCTGGAAGATCATCAAACGCCTGGCTCCCACCCTGATGGCCTGGCTTCTGTTCACTTGCAACGGAGGCTTCGGCTTCTGCTATTTCTTCGGCGGAGCTTACTCCTTTTCGGATATTTTCACCGGGTACTATACCACCCCCACGAACCTGGTAGACCTGGACATCCGCTGGGTGAACGTCATCTGCGATATGCTGATCCCCCAGCGCACCACCATGGCCGGCTGGTGCGTGGTGCTGGCGGCCATCTTCCTTCTCATCACCGCCCTGGAAAAAACCGCCGCCGGGACAGGGGGCCGGAGGGAATTTCTCATCCTGGCCGTCACCGCCGGGGCCATGCCCATGATTCACACCCACAGCTTTCTGGCTTTGGGGGTACTGTCCGCCGCCTGGTTTTTCTGCTGGCTGCCTGGGTGCCGCCGGGACGGGCGGGCCGGGGCTTTGGTGAAAAACTATGTGCTGTATGGGGCTGTGTGCCTGGCCCTGGCGCTGCCCCAGCTTGTTTTGTGGACCTTCGATTCCGTGGGCGGGGGCAATATGCTCCAGTGGAACCTGGGCTGGGTGGCCGAGGGGAACTGGTTTTTCTTCTGGATCGTCAACTGCGGGGTGGTGTTCATCGCCATGTGGCCCATGCTGTTTTTCCTCCGGGGAGAAAAGGCCCGCCTGTTCATCGGCGCGGCGGCGGTGTTCCTGCTGGCGAATGTGGTGGCCTTCCAGCCGAATCTGTATGACAACAATAAGCTGCTGTATATCTGGTTCATGCTCACCGATATTCTTGTCTGCGACTGGCTGTGGGAGGGCTTTCGGCAGATGAAAAGCCCCCGACTCCGGGCGGCGGTGGCGGGAGTGCTGGTGTTTCTCGGCACCTTCTCCGGGATCCTCTCCATGCTCCGGGAGGCGGTCAGCGAGTACCAGCTCCTGTCCGGGGAGCAGGCAGAGGCAGCGGAGTTTATCGTGGAAAACACCCCGGCGGACAGCCTGTTTCTCACCGCCACTGTCCACACAAACCCTGTCTCTGTCCTCACCGGGCGGAACATCCTGTGCGGGCCGGGGCTGTATCTCTATTACCACGGGGTCAGCTATCAGGAGCGGGAAGCCCAGGTGGCCCTGATGTATTCAGACAGCGGCGCCTTCGAGGAATACGCCGCCCTGTACGGGGTGGACTATGTCTATATCGGCAGCAGCGAGTACGCCAATTACGACGTGGACTATGACTATTTTGCGGAAAACTATGAGCTGATCTACCAGTCGGAGAGCATCAGCATTTTCCAGATCCAGTAAGAGGCGGAAACGGATTTGTGGATCCCCATTGAAAAAGAACGGCTGCACGCTGGTGCAGCCGTTCTTTTGTGGTATTTATACCTCCGGCGGTGTGGGCGGCGTCGGCGGCGTTGGTGTGGGGCATTTGGCGGCATAGTCCTGACTTATGGCGTCGAAATATCTGGCGCGGGTGACGGAGATATAGGGAAGCACCCACAGGGCCACGAAGGGGATCATGCACAGCAGATACCAGCCGATAAAGCTCAGATCCAGCTTGAAAAGCTCCCATTTGTGGCCATCCATCATGTCCCGGCTTCTACGGATGCACTGCATACAGGTCATCTCCGGGTGGTCGAACATCAGATAAGTGGCCTGGCGATAGCCATAGCTGGCCCGAATCATGGGGATCAGCAGGGGCAGACAGGCCGCCATCGGCCAGAAACCGCCCACCAGAACGGACAGCGCCGCCGCCGGTATCGCATAAATCAGCGACCACAGAGCCAGCAACAGGCTTGGCAGAATGTAGATCCATATGACCCGGAAGAACATTCCAAAGGAATCGAACAGATCCCCGAAGCCGGGCTTTTCCAGCCGGGAGACCCGCATGGCGTACAGCACGAAGCCCATGGTCAGCTCTATCATCATGACCTGGAGAGCGACGCTCAGCAGCCACCCCCAGAAGCTGGTGGTGCCGCTTGGCTCCACATAGAGGAGGGTTCCTTCCAGCGAGGCCTGGAACATCTCCATATAGGCTGCCCATTCCCCGTCTATCACCATGGTCAGGACGGTCAGCAGCATCAGAACGAGAGTCAGTCCCAGCGTTACCCATATGGGGCGGGGCCTGGTTTGCCGCATGGCGTCTTTGGCGCCCTGCTTCATAGCTTTTCGATTGATCGACACGATTTTTACGCTCCTTGTATAATGAAACTTCTTAAAACGATTTCAGGTGCTTCCGCAGCGCCCGGATAAGATACAAGGCCGCTACGCCGGTGAAGGCCCCGGTGACGATGGCGGCGCACAGCAGCGCCGGGCCGTACCACAGCACGGCGGCGGAGCGCATGACCCCGGCGGCAGCCAGAAGCTGCCCGGCGTTGTGGCCGATGGCTCCCAGAACGCTGACCGCCCACAGGTTTTTTTCGCTGAACAGCCCGATGGTCAGGGCCATGACCGCCCAGGAAAGAAGCCCCCCCGCCAGGGAGAACAGAATCACGGAAAAGCTCCCTGCGAACAGGGCGGAGAGGACGATGCGTACCAGAAGCACGCACAGAGCCTCCCGCCGTCCCAGCAGGTTCATGGCCGTCAGCGTGACCACGCTGGCCAGCCCCAGCTTCACGCCGGGTACCGGGATAGGCAGGGGGATCTGCGCTTCTATGAGCCACACGCACAGGCTTATGGCCGTCAGTAGCGCCATGAATACCAGCTTTCGCGTTCCTTTCATCCCTCGTCCTCTATCTGTATCACAATGCGGTGAGGCAGGCACACGATGGGTACTGCCCCGTCGGTTATCTGGCCCTGGTTTACGCAGACCTGCTCATCGCAGTCCGCCTCTGCGACCTCTATGGCCCCGTGGCTGACCCGGATGACGTTGTAGCCGTCCTCCGTCTCAATGGTGAACTCGTAGGGAACCGCCACGGCGGACAGATCGATCCGCTGATATTCCTCCCCGTCCACATAGATCACCGCTTCTGTGCCGCCCGGCGCGCGCAGGAGATACACCCCCGCGCCGACGGCGGCCAGCGCCGCGAACAGCAGCGCGAAAAAAACTGTTTTGTGTTTCATGGTTTACATCTTAATTTTTAAATTGTATAATGTCAACTAGATTGTATTAACTTTTTGCCTGTTTTTTTCAAACAGGCCCCCATAAGGAAGGTGGACTGTGGATTTATTGCGCTTGATTTTTGGAGAGACCGGCCCTTGGCTGGCGAGCCTGTCGCGCTTTATTCTGCCTCTGGTGTGCGTGGCCATCGTGGTGCGCTGCATACGCAGTATGCTCCGGGAGCGGTATGAGCCGGAGACCTGGGCCTATCTTTACCTGCAGGGAGAAATCATGGTGCCTCTGCGCCATTGGGAGTGTATTTTGGGCCGGGCCAAATCTGTGGACGGCCAACTGGACGACCCCTCGGTGGAGAAGCTTCACGCCTGTCTGATACGGGACGCCGCCGGGGGATGGACGGTCTATAACCTGGGCCGGGGGGATACCTATGTCAACGGCGAGCCCGTGACGGCTGGCGGCGCGGCCCTGGCGGATGCGGATGTGCTGACACTGGGAGAGGTCTCCGCCCGATTCGTGGATTTGACGGAGGAGGAGCGGGCCGCCCTGCTGAAATACCGCCACGCGCCGGGCCGTCGGGTGCGCCCCGGCGCTACCATGCTGCTTTTGACCGTGCTGCAAATTCTTCTCGTTTTGCAGCAGCTTGTCTATAACGAGGACGCGGGAACCAGCGTGGCCATGGCCTTCGGCATTTTGTGCGCCGCCCAGTGGGTGTATTTCTGCGTTTTGCGGGCCTCCGGGCAGACGGGCTTTGAGCCGGAGACCCTGGGCTTTTTCCTGACCACCATCGGCCTGAGCGTGGCCGCCTCCTCCGTGCCGGATGCAAGCTCCATGATAAAGCAGGTGATTTTTATCCTGGCGGGCATCGTGCTGTTTCTGATTCTGGGCCTGTGGATCCGGGATCTGAAGCGGACAAAATCCCTGAACATGGTCGCCGCCGGGGCTTCCATCGTCCTGCTTGCCATCAACCTGATTTTTGCCCAGGTGACATACGGCGCCCAGAACTGGATCACCATCGGCGGCTTCTCCATTCAGCCCTCGGAGTTTGTGAAGGTGCTGTATATCTATGCCAGCGCCGCCACCCTGGAGCGGCTGTTTGTGAACAAAAACCTGATTTTCTATATCGGCTTTTCCGCCGTCTGCGTGGGAGCTATGGCTCTGATGGGGGACTTCGGGGCGGCCCTGGTGTTTTTCGTCACCTTCCTGGTCATCTCCTTTATGCGCTCCGGCAGCTTTGCCACTCTTTTCCTGGCCATAGGCGGGGCGGCCCTGGCCATCATGGTGGTGTTGTCCGCCCGGCCCTATGTGCTGGCCCGGTTCCAGACCTGGGGCCACGCCTGGGAGGATATTTATGACACCGGCTATCAGCAGGTGCGGGCTATGAGCGCCGCCGCCAGCGGCGGCCTGTTCGGCCAGGGCTCCGGCAATGGCTGGCTGGTGGACGTGACCGCCGGGGACACGGACATGGTCTTCGGCGTGGTGTGCGAGGAGCTTGGGCTGATCACCGGCCTGTGCTGCGTTATCTCCATTCTGGCTCTGGCGGGATTTGTGGTGAAAAACGCCTCGGCGGGCCGCTCCTCCTATTTCGTCATAGCGGCGGCGGCCTCCGTCACCGTTATGATGAGCCAGATGGCCCTGAACGTATTCGGCTCCATGGATATTCTGCCCTTCACAGGCGTCACCTTTCCCTTCGTGTCCCGCGGCGGCAGCAGCCTGCTGTCCTGCTGGATGCTGCTGGCCTTTATTAAAGGCTGCGACACCAGGTCGCGGGGCAGCTTTGCTGTAAAGCGGCCTGAGAAGTTCTCCGGCGGCGCAGGCGTGGAGGAGCCGGAGGACGAGGACTATGACGGGTACGATGAGTACGGCCCGGAGGGCCATGCAAACCGCCGCCGGGCGGGGCGTGGCCGCCCCTACAGGGAGGATAACCGATGAAGAAAGTTACCAATCGCGCCGCCGCCGTGATGATTCTGCTGGCCCTGATCCTAGTGGGCATGGGGGTTTATATCTTCCGTCTCGTCCGGGACGGGGGCGACTGGGCCTCCTTTTATGCCAATGACAGCGTCTACACAAACGGCTCGCTGAACAGCGGCTCCATCACGGACAGAAACGACGTCGTTCTGGCCACGGCCAGCGAGGGGGGTATTTCCTTCGCGGACAGCAGCGCCGTGCGTACCGCCTGCCTTCATGTGGTGGGGGACATAAACGGAAACATCGGCACCGGGGCGCTGAGCGCCTTCCGCTCCGAACTCGTGAACTACAGCTTTCTCACAGGCACCACCACCGGCGGGGGGACGGTAAAGCTCTCCATCGATGCGGAGCTGAACGTCACCGCCTATAACGCCCTGAACGGGCAAAAGGGTACCGTGCTGATCTATAATTACGAGACGGGCCAGATCCTCTGCGTGGTGTCCTCTCCCTCTTATGACCCGGAATACGGCTTTGACAGCTCGGACAGCGCCTATGACGGGGTCTATATCAACCGGGGACTCAGCGCTACCTATGTACCCGGCTCGGTGTTTAAGCTTGTGACCATGGCGGCGGCCATCGAGAACATCTCCGATATATGGAGCCAGACCTTCACCTGCACCGGCAGCACCACCATCGGCGGCCAGACCGTCACCTGCTCCGGCACCCATGGCACCCAGACAGTGGAGCAGGCCCTGGCCAATTCCTGCAATGTGGCCTTTGCGGAAATATCCGTCCAGCTTGGGGGCGATACCATCGCGGAATATGCTGAAAAATACGGCCTGACCAGCAGCCACTCCATTAACGGCGAGATCACCACCGCCGCCGGGAGCGTCACCAGCGCCCAGGGGGACGACAACAGCACTGCCTGGGAGGGTATCGGCCAATACGAGGACTTGGTGAACCCCTATGCCCTCCTGCGGCTGGTGGGGGCCATCGCCAACGGCGGCACGGTGACAGAGCCGTCACTCCTGTATGGGAAGTCCGCCGGAAGCACCAAGCTGATGGACAGCGCTACGGCCAGCACTCTCTCCGAGATGATGAGCTATAACGTGGAGTACCACTACGGCTCCGGCAGCTATCCCGGCCTGGAAATGCACGCCAAAACCGGCACCGCCGAGGTGGGAGACGGCACCTCTCACGCCTGGTTTGCGGGATTCATCACCAATTCCGACGCTCCCCTGGCCTTCGTGGTCATGGTGGAAAACGGCGGCGGCGGTTACTCCGTGGCCTCCCCCATTGCAAATACCGTCCTGCAGCAGGCGGTCTTTGGATAAATAAAGCGGGTCTGCGTCGGCCCGCGGGGAAAGTATTTTCGAATTATGATAGACATTTCACTCCACAACGTAAAAAAGAGCTTCGGGGGCAATGAAATCCTCCGGGATGTCTCATTTGAGATTAATCAGGGAGAGCGGGTGGCCCTTTTGGGGCCGAACGGGGCGGGAAAGTCCACCATCCTGAACCTGCTCACCGGGGCGCTGGAGCCGGACGAGGGGGAGATCGTCACCGCTCCCGGCAAGCGCATCGGCCTGATCTCCCAGATACCCGTCTATCCCGCCGGGCACACCACGGAGGACGTGCTGCGCTCCGCCTTCCGCCATCTGGACGAGCTGCGGGAGCGGCTGACCGCCCTGGAGACGGTCATGCAGACGGACGACAGCTCCGCTACGCTGGCGAAATACGACGCCCTGACGGCGGAATATGAGCGGCTGGGAGGCTACAGTGCGGACTACGAGCGGGAGCGGGTGGCAAACGGCCTGGAGCTGACCCCCGCCATGCGGAGCCAGAGCTTTGAGAGCCTTTCCGGCGGGGAGAAGACCAGAGTGAACCTGGCCCGGCTCCTGCTGGAGGACACGGACATCCTCCTGCTGGATGAGCCGACAAACCATCTGGATTTGAAAAGCACCCAATGGCTGGAGGATTTTCTCCTGCACTTCCATGGCACCGTGTTTACCGTCAGTCATGACCGCTGGTTTCTGGACACCATCGCCCAGCGCATCATCGAGCTGGTGGACGGCCAGTGCCAGTTTTATGCGGGAAACTACAGCTTTTACCTGACGGAAAAGCAGCGCCGGTATCAGGAGCTGCGCCGCCAGTATGAAAAAAACCAGAAGGAGATCGCCCATTTGGAGGAGGCGGCGGACAAGCTGCACCTGTGGGCCTTTCTGGGAAACGACAAGCTCCATAAGCGGGCCTTTTCCATGGAAAAGCGCATCGCCAAGCTGCAAACCGCTCCCCGGCCCCAAAAGGAGCGGACGCTTTCCGCCCGGTTCAAGGAGCAGGATTTTCAGGGGGACGAGGTGCTGCTGGCCGAGGGCCTTCAAAAATCCTTCGGGACGCGAACCCTGTTTTCCGGGCTTGACCTTCTCATCCGACCGGGGGAGCATATTGCCGTCATGGGGGACAACGGCACGGGAAAATCCACCCTGATAAAAATTCTTCTGGGGGAGCTTGCGCCGGACGAGGGCTTTGTCCGGCTCGGCCCCTCCGTCAAGGCGGCCTATCTGCCCCAGCTCGTCACCTTCTCACACCCGGAGCGCTCGGCCCTGGACACCCTGATTTATGACGACAGGGCCACCCCCCAGCAGGCCCGCGACCGGCTGGCCGCCTTTAACTTCCGGGGGGAGGATGCTTTAAAAGCGGTGGGAACCCTGTCCGGCGGGGAGCAGAGCCGCCTGCGCCTGTGTATGCTGATGAAAGATGATATCAGCCTTCTTGTGCTGGACGAGCCGACCAACCACCTGGACATTGCCAGCCGGGAGTGGATAGAGCAGGCCATCTCCGAATACGGGGGAACGCTGCTGTTCGTCAGCCATGACCGCTGGTTTGTGGATCGCTTCGCCGACCGCATCTGGGAACTGCACGACGGAACAGTCACGGATTTCCAGGGGGATTACCAGTCTTATCAGGACTACAAGGCCCGGCAGACGGACATCACCCGCGCCGCCAGGCGGAAGGAGCCGAAGGAAAAGGCCCCCCGCCCGGCCCGCCTCGCCGACCGCTCCAAGCAGCTTGCCAAGGCGGAGCGGGAGATTGAAAAGCTGGAGGGGGAGCTGGCCCGCTTGGAGGCCCAGGAGCAGGAAAACGCCACCGACTACCAAAAGCTCATGGAGCTTGCGGAGGAAAAGGCCGCCGTGCAGGAAAAGCTGGACGCAGCCTACGACCGCTGGGCCGCGCTTTCGGAATGAAGGGAATTTCTGCCAGTTTTGATTATTTTGACGCGCAAAGGGAGCGACAGCCAAAACCGCTGTCGCTCCCTTTGTCTGTCCTCAGATAAATTCCACAAGCTCCTCCAGGTCCTTGCGCTTGGGGGCCTCCGGGGTCTCGGCGGGGTGGCCCAGGGCAATCAATGCGGAGACGGAGCGGCCCTCCGGCAGAGACAGGGCCTGGGCCGTCAGGGCCGGGTCGTATATGCCCATGATAACCGTCCCCAGGCCCCGCTCGTGGGCGGCCAGGCAAAAGGTCTGGGCGGCGACACCGGCGTCAAAGCTTTGCCAGTGGGTTTCCTTGGCGGTGGAAAAACCGCCGTCCCGCTCATAGCCGGAGCGGCCCTCTATGGTGGTCAGAACAATCAGGGCCGGGGCTTCAGTAATGATGCGCCGGTTGGAGGCGTGGCCCATAACGCAGGTGTCGGCGATTTTTGCCTTCAGATCCTGATCCAGCACGGCGATGTAGCGGGCGGTCTGGGTGTTTTTCCAGCTTGGGGCATAGGCGGCGGTCTCAATCAGGGCGGCAATGTCCTCCCGTGTCACCGGCTGGTCGGTAAACCGGCGGATGCTTCTTCTTGTTCGCAGACAGTCTATAGCGTCCATAATCAGGCTCCTTTGGATGATGTTCGATGTTTTTAAGAAAGTCTTGTTTACCGGGCGGCGCCAAACTGAAAGGTGCGGTATTGGATGGCCTCGGCCAGGTGTTGGGGCTGGATGGATTCAGAGCCGTCCAGGTCGGCGATGGTGCGGGCTACCCGGAGGATGCGGTCGTAGCTTCTGGCGGTCAGGCCCAGGGAATCGAAGGCGGAGCGCATCAGGCCGGAGCCTGCTTCGTCCAGGGCGCAGAACTGATCCATAGCGCCGGGGGTCATGCGGGCGTTTTCTTCAAAGCTCTCCCCGGCGAAGCGGCGGCGCTGTATCGCGCGGGCGGCGTTCACCCGCTCCCGGATGGCGGCGGAAGATTCTCCGTCCGGGCGTGCCTCCAGCTCCTCAAATTCCAGGGCCGGAACCTCCACAGTGATGTCGATTCTGTCCAGCAGCGGGCCGGAGACCTTGGCTTGATACGCCTGGACGGATTTGGCCGAGCAGCGGCACCGGCCGGAGGGATGGCCGTACCACCCGCAGCGGCAGGGATTCATGGCGCACACCAGCATGAACCGGCTGGGATAGGTCACGGAGCCGGAGGCGCGGGAGACAGTGATCTCTCCCTCCTCCAGGGGCTGACGGAGCAGCTCGATCACGTCCCGGTGAAATTCCGGCAGCTCGTCCAGAAACAGCACCCCGTTGTGGGCAAGGCTCATCTCCCCCGGCTTTAGATCTGCCCCGCCGCCCAGCGCCTGGCGGGAGGCGGTCTGGTTCGGGGCGCGGAAGGGTCGGCGGGACACCACCGGCTCCGCCTGGCTTGTCAGACCCGCCACCGACCATATGGCCGTGGTGCCAAGGGCTTCGGCCCGGCTCATGTCCGGCAGGATGCCCGGCAGGCGCTTGGCCAGCATGGATTTTCCCGCTCCCGGCGGCCCCACCATCAGCACATTATGGCCTCCGGCGGCGGCTACCTCCAGGGCGCGCTTCACGTTTTCCTGGCCTTTGACCTCCCGAAAATCCGGCCCAGGGCCGGAGGAGGGCAGAATTTCCCTTGGCGCGATCGGTTCGATTCTGGCCTGACCGCTCAGATGCTCGTGAAGCTGACGGACGTTTTCCACGGGATAGACCTCAAGCCCCTGGGCGTAGGCCGCCTCCGGGGCGTTCATGGCAGGCAGGAACAGCCGCCTGGCCCCCGCCTTCTTCGCGGCCAGAGCCATGGGCAGCACCCCCGGAACGGGTCGGAGCTGCCCGGTCAGAGACAGCTCCCCGAAGAACATATCGTCCTCCCTAGGGGTGGGGATCTGCCGGGAGGCGGCCAGTATCCCCAGCAGCACCGGCAGGTCATAGACCGTGCCGGCTTTTTTTGTGTCCGCCGGGGCGAGGTTCACCGTGATGCGGCTGACAGGGAAGTCGTAGCCGTTTTGCTTCACGGCGGCCCGCACCCGGTCGCCCGCCTCCTTCACGGCGGCGTCCGGCAGCCCCACAATATCCAGCCTGGGCAGCCCGTTGGAGATGGAAACCTCCAGCTCCACCTCATAGCCCCCTATGCCCTTGATCCCCAGGGAACGAATCCGCGCATACACAGAAAATCCCCTCCTTTTTCAAAATACTGGCCGCGCTGTGCGCGGCCAGCAAAAAGCCTCAAGATTACTTTTCATCGGAGACGAGCGCGATATGCAGCTCATCAAGCTGACTCTGCTCCACGGCGGAGGGAGCGCCCATCATCAAATCCTGGGCGTTTTTGTTCATGGGGAAGGGAATGATCTCCCGGATGGACGGCTCTCCGGCTAGGAGCATGACCATGCGATCCACGCCGGGAGCGATGCCCGCGTGGGGCGGTGCGCCGTAGCAGAAGGCGTTGTACATGGCGGGGAATTTGGCCTTTACGTCCTCCTCCGTCAGGCGGACAAGCTCGAAGGCCCTGACCATAATATCCGGGTCGTGGTTGCGCACAGCGCCGGAGGACAGCTCCTCCCCGTTGCACACCAGGTCGTATTGATAGGCGTAAATATCCAGGGGGTCAACCTCGCCCCGGTGGGCCTTTTCCAGAATCTCCAATCCCCCGTTGGGCATGGAGAAGGGGTTGTGGCAGAACTCCAGCTCGCCGGATTCCTCCCCGATCTCAAACATGGGGAAGTCCACGATCCAGCAGAACTCGTACCGTTCCTCGTCCATATGGCCGGGGACGGTGGCACCCAGCATTTTTCGGGCCACGCCGGCAGTCTTCTGGGCCTCGCCCAGAGTTCCCGTGCTGATAAGAGCGAGACCACCCGGCTCCAGGCCCAGGGCCTTCAGCTCTGCCTCCCGGCCCGCGAGGAATTTCGCCACGCCGCCCACCAGCGCGCCGTTTTCGTCCATGCGCACCCAATAGGGCTTCTTCCCGGCCTGTACGGCCACGTCGTCGCAGAGCTTGTCGATCTGCTTGCGGGTCAGGCTGGCCCTGGAGCAGGGGACGAGCTTCACCGCCGCCGCAGCCTGGAACGGCTCAAACTCCGTCTCCTTAGCCAGGGCAGTCATGTCCCGGACGGTCAGGTCGATGCGCAGGTCGGGCTTGTCCGTGCCGTAGGTCTCCATGGCGTCGTGATAGGAGATGCGCCGGAATGGCGCCGCCGAGGCGATGTCGTATGTGCCGTATTTGGCGAAGATGGGGGGCAGCACGTCCTCCATCACGGCGAACACGTCCTCCTGGGTGGCGAAGGCCATCTCCATGTCGAGCTGATAGAACTCTCCGGGGGAGCGGTCGCCGCGGGCGTCCTCATCCCGGAAGCAGGGTGCAATCTGGAAGTAGCGGTCAAAGCCGGAGGCCATCAGAAGCTGCTTGAACTGCTGGGGGGCCTGGGGCAGGGCATAGAACTTGCCGGGATGCTTCCGCGCCGGGACAAGATAGTCCCGCGCTCCCTCCGGCGAGGAGGCGGTCAGGATAGGGGTGGTGATTTCCATGAAACCATGCTCCGTCATGGCGGCGCGCAGAGCGGCCACCACGTTGCAGCGCAGGATGATGTTCTGCTTCACGGCGGGGTTTCTCAGGTCGAGATAGCGGTATTTCAGCCGGAGACTCTCGTCCGCCTCCCGGCTGCGGTTTATCTCAAAGGGCAGCTCGTTATAGTGGCAGCGGCCCAGCACCTCGATCTTTTCCGGCACGACCTCGACATCGCCGGTGTCCTGGCGGGGGTTTTTGCTGGCCCGCTCCCGGACGATGCCCTCGATGGAGATGGTGCTTTCCTTGGTGATGGCCCGGAAGGCTTTGACCATGTTCTCGGTCTCGGCGACCGCCTGGGTGGTGCCGTAAAAGTCCCGCAGCACCACAAAGGCGAGGCTCGCGCCCACCTCCCGGAGATTTTCCATCCAGCCCACCAGCTTCACCCGCTGGCCGACGTGTTCCATTCGCAGATCGTTGCAAGTATGTGATCGCATCTGTGTCATATCGTTTTTCCGCTTCCTTTCACCGGCTTTGCCGTGAGATTTGTCGAATCGTTTATAATGGCGGCGGCCCGATCCGCCGTGACGGTTATCTGCTCGCCAGAGGCCAGATCCTTCAGACTGACAGTACCGGCGGCCTGTTCGTCCTCGCCCACCACTACGGCGTAGGGGATGGAGAGCTTGTCCGCATAGGCGAATTTGGCCTTCACTTTTTTCTGCTCCATGTATACCTGGGTTCGCACCCCGGCGGCCCGAAGCGCCGCCGCGCAGCGCACTGCATAGTCCATGACGTCCCCCATGGGGATGATCAGCGCCTCGCACGGGGCGGCGGGAATCTCGTCGCTCAGAAGGCCCTGCTCCTGGAGAATGTAGAAAAGCCTGGTGACACCGATGGAAACGCCCACGCCGGGGAGCTTTTTGTCCGTGTAGTATTCCGCCAGATTGTCATACCGCCCGCCGGAACAGACAGAACCCACCTCCGGGTGATCCAGCAGCGTGGTTTCGTATACGGTGCCGGTATAGTAGTCCAGGCCCCTGGCGATGGTCAGATCCACCCGCCATTTGTCCTCCGGCACGCCGAGGCCGGGGAGCAGACCTGTCACGGTCTTCAGCGCGTCGATGCCCTCGTCCAGGCTCTCGCACCGGCCATACAGCGCCTCCAGCGCCGCGATTGGCTCCGGGCTTACCAGAATGTCCAGCAGCTCCGCTGCGGTGGATTCTGTCAGCCCCGCCTCTACCAGCAGCTCCGTGACCTTTTCCCGGCCAACTTTCTCCAGCTTGTCGATGGCGTTCATGACGGCCCCGGCTTTGTCGGCGATGCCAAGATAATCGAACAGACCGTTCAGCACCTTGCGGTTGTTTATGCGGATGCAGAAGCGCTCCAGGCCCAGACGCTGAAACACCTGGCAGATGATGGCGGGCATTTCCGCCTCGTTGGCCACGGCCAGGGAGCCGTCTCCGATTACGTCTATATCCGCCTGGTAAAACTCCCGAAACCGGCCCCGCTGGGCCCGCTCTCCCCGGTATACCTTGCCGATCTGAAACCGGCGGAAGGGGAAGGCCAACTGGCCGTAGTTCGCGGCCACATATTTTGCCAGGGGGACGGTCAGATCAAAGCGGAGAGCCAGGTCGCTGTCCCCCTTGGTGAAGCGGTATATCTGCTTTTCCGTCTCGCCGCCGCCCTTGGCCAGCAGCACCTCCGCCGCCTCAATGATCGGCGTGTCGATGCTGGCAAAGCCATAGAGAGCATAGGTCTCCCGCAGCACCTGCATGATCGCGTCCATCTGGGCCTGCCGGGGTGGGAGAAGCTCCATAAACCCGGAAAGCGTCCGGGGCTTGATTCGTTCCATGACTGCATACCTCATGGCGGCGCCAAAAAGCGCCGCGTTTTCTGTTATTCTAAAGCCCTGTACCGTCAGGCTTTTTGGGGATTCGCTTTTTTGGGATTTACTATATCGCGCCAGGCGAAATCGCCGCGGCGCAGACCCTGTACCAGTACCTCCGCCGTGGCGACATTGGCGGCGAAGGGGATGTTGCACACATCGCACAGGCGGGAGATCTCGTTCACCTGGCCAAGCATCTCCGGGCGGGTGGGGTCTGCGAAAAACATTACCAGGTCGATCTCGTTGTAGGCAATGCGGGTGCCGATCTGCTGCACACCGCCCTGAGCTGCCGTCAGATACAGGTTGATCGGCAGGCCGGTGGCCTCCGCTACCAGCTTGCCGGTGGCGTTGGTGGCAACAATGGAATGTTCAGACAGAATGCCGCAATAGGCGATGCAAAACTGCACCATCAGCTCCTTTTTTCCGTCGTGGGCCATGATTGCAATATTCATAGACGTCCCCCTGTTAAAATGTAATTGGCTTTTTTCCGCAAATCGTTTGTCTATATTATAACGCAAATTGCAAGTGCAAGTTGGACACTCGGTAGAATGAATTTATGAACCT
>JAJQCH010000012.1 GCA_021202795.1 Oscillospiraceae bacterium | reverse complement strand
TTTTCTCATAACGCTCTGTCAGTATATGCTCTTTTCAATACTTTGTCAAGTGTTTGATGAATTATTATGATTTCTAAATATATATTAGCACTTTGCAATATTTATATCTTTTCTTTAACTTGGCTTTAATATTTCCCCTCCTCCCTCGACCCGTTGACAAAGAGGGGTTGGTATAATTATAATAATTATAATAAGGTGCGAATGAGAAATGCAGGAGGCGGCAGGTCATGCGAATGAGAAACAAGAAGAATTTGATACCCCGGATGGAGCGGTGTGCGGCGGTGCAGGTGTTCCAGCCGGAGGAGCTGCGGGGCCAATGGGCCGGGCTTCTCCCCGGCTGCCGGGAGGTACGGGCGGAGATGGGCTGCGGCAAGGGCCGCTTCACCGCCGCCACCGCCCATGCCGCGCCGGAGACGCTGCTGGTGGCGCTGGAAAAGGTTCCCAACGCCATGGTAACGGCCATGGAGCGGGTGTGCGCCCAGGAGATCAAAAACGTCCGCTTTATCGACACGGACGTGATGAACATCCCGGCCATCTTCGCGCCGGGGGAGGTGTCGGTCATTTATATAAACTTTCCCGACCCCTGGCCCCGGAAGAAGGAGGCCAAGCACCGGCTGACGGCCCCGAAGTTTCTGGCGATGTACTGGGATATTCTGCCGGTGGGGGGCCGCATCGAGTATAAGACCGACCAGGCATGGCTTTTCGACTGGAGCCTGGAGCAGTTCCCCTTCATGGGCTACGAGCTGGAGGAGGCCACCCACGACCTGCACCAGAACGGCCCCGCCGGGGTGATGACCGACTACGAGTGCCGGTTCTGCGAGCAGGGCGTCCCTATCTGCCGGTGCGTGGCATACAAACGGGAGGACAGGCCCGCCACCCCCGTCCCGGAGAAAAAAAACGCCCCGGAGGCTCCATGAGGGAGGAACGGCGCTATCTCGCTGCGGCGGATATGCTGCGGGTGGTCTGCATCGGACTGATCGCCTGGTATCACATATGGCAGCAGAGCTGGCTCGACCCCGGATTTTCCCTGGGTGGGGTGCGGATCAATTTGCAGCAGATGGTGCGCCACGGGTATATGATGGTGGACGTGCTGCTGGTGCTGAGCGGCTTTCTGCTGGCCCTGCCCCACGCCAGAGCCGTCCAGGGCCGGGGCCTTGTGCCGGAGACCGGGGCCTTTTACCAAAAGCGCTTCTGGCGGGTCGTGCCGTCCTATATGCTGTCCGTAGTGCTTATTTTGCTGCTGTGGGCCATTCCCCAGGGTGAATACGCCACCGTCGGGGCTATGCTGAAGGATTTGCTGGCCCACATGACCTTCACCCACAACCTGTTTTTTGACCTTTACGCCTCCACCCCCTTAAACGGCGTGCTTTGGACGATGGCGGTGGAGGTGCAGTTTTATATTCTGTTTCCCCTGCTGGCCTGGGCCTATCGCCGGAGGCCGGGCTGCACCTGCCTGGGGCTGTGCCTCGCAGCCTTCGCCTTCCGGGCGGTGGTATATACCATGGACAGCAACACCTACTGGGTCAATCAGCTCCCCTGTATGCTGGATCTATACGCCTGCGGCATGGGGGCCGCCTGGGTGCTGACCCGGTGGGAAGAGCGGGAGATCTCCCCCGCCATCCGGCGGCTTCTGGCGGCGGGGAGCGTGCTGTGCCTGCTGGGCATATTCCAAATCTTATATGTGCAGACCACCGGGGACTATGCCCAAATGCGCCGGGAGCAGCTCCTATGGCGGCTGCCTATGGGGCTTTTGAGCGGAACGCTTCTGGTGTGCGGCTGTCTTGGGCCTGTAGGCTTCTGCCGGGCGGTGGGAAATCCTGTGACGAAATTCCTGGCCGGCATCTCCTATAACTATTATATATGGCATCAGTTTCTCGCCTGCCGCCTGAAGGACTGGCACATCCCCGCCTATGTCTCGGATCTGCCCAATCAGGCCATGGAGCAGCCCTGGCAGATACAATATACATTACTGTGCTTCCTGGCCGCCGGTGTTACAGCCGCCGCCGTCACCTATTTATGGGAAAAGCCGCTGTATCGACGGGGAACGGGTACGAAAAAGGCGGTTGACAGTCCGGGCATAATACGTTAAACCAGAACTGCAACGTGTTTGTTGTTTATGTAACGCGCTTCTTCCCTGTTATAGAAGGCTTTTGAGCTTTTTATTTAAAAATTTTTTGAAAAAACTGAAAATATAAGCAGCGGGAGCCGCGCCGTGCCGGCGCAGCTCCCGTTTGTTTTGTCTTATTCGCTTGCTCCTGCCCTTCGGCAGATCCGCAATACGCGATGGTTTCAGTCCGTATACGCCACAGCCTTGTCGAACAGCTCCTCCACATCCTTGGAGGGTTCCTTAGTGCAATAGGTTGTGATGACAGCGGCCAGGAGACCGGCAATGAAGCCGGGGATGATTTCATAAACGCCGGTGCCGGAGAGGAAGGCAAGCCAGAGGATGTCAACCACAGCGCCCGCCAGAATACCGGCCACAGCGCCCTTGAAGTTGAAGCGCTTCCAGTACAGGCTCAGAAGGATGACCGGGCCGAAGGCCGCGCCGAACACGCCCCAGGCGTTGGAGACCAGGCTCATAATCGTCCCCGCGTTGGGGTTGGAGGCGATAATAACGGCCACCACCGCTATGATCACCACCACGATACGACCGGCCCAGAGCATTTCCTTGTCGGAAGACTTGCCCTTGCGGATAATGGGCTTATACACGTCGCTGGAGAAGGCGGAGGACGCCGCCAGAAGCTGGCTGTCCGCCGTACTCATGGAGGCGGCCAGCACCGCAGAGAGCAGGATGCCGGAGATAATACCGGGGAAGATGGTGCGAACCATGGTGATGAACACCAGAGAGTCGCCATAGATTCCGTCGTCATAGCCCAGGAACATACGGCCCACAATGCCCACCACAGCGGCAAAAACCAGAATCAGAACCGTCCAGATGATGCCGATTCTTGCGGATTTTTTCAAATCCTTCTGGCTCTTCAGGGACATGAAACGGATAATAATGTGAGGCATACCAAAATATCCCAGGCCCCAGCCGAGGCCGGAAATCACATCCTGCCAACTGGAAAACAGATTCCAATATCCGTCGGACACGGCGGTAGTGGTGGAGCCGTCCAGCATGGACGCCGCAAAAATCGGGGCGATCAGCAGCGCGCCCAGCATAAGCATCCCCTGGAAGAAGTCCGTCCAGCAGACGGCGGAGAAGCCGCCCAGGAAGGTGTAGGCCACAATGATGATGGCAGCAAGATACATGGCCACCGTCTCGTCCATGCCGATAACGGTGTGGAACAGGGTGCCGCAGGCCTTCATGCTGGAGGCGGCGTAAATGGTATACGCAACCAGGAATATAATGGCGCAAATCACCTGAAGGGATTTGGATTTCGACAAAAAGCGGTTGGTCAGATACTGCGGGATGGTAATGGAATCGTCCGCCACAATGGAGAACCGCCGCAGGCGGGGCGCCTCAAAAATCCAGCTCAGAGCATAACCAAGGGCCAGACCAATGGGAATCCATAGCTGTCCCAGGCCCAGGGCGTAAATCGAGGTGGGCAGGCCCATCAACACCCAGGCGCTCATATCGGATGCGCCGGCGGACAGCGCCGTGACCCACGGCCCCATCTGGCGGTTTCCAAGGAAATACCCCTTCTCACCGCTGGTTTTGCTTTTTACAAAGAACCAAATGCCAACGCCAAGCATAAAGCACAGGTATAGGACAAAAATGACAACTTCTGACACGTTCATGGGAGACGACCCCTTCCATAATATAATGTAGTAGCGGTTTAACAAGTGAAATTATAAGTTTTTTTGTCGCGGTTGTAAAGAGTTTTTGAGCAAATAAGATGTTCTATTTGCGAATATTAGTTAAAATGATTATATACAAGAAGATCGCAACATAAATTTTTGTTTAAAATCGGGAAAATGACTGGAAACTACGATTTCCTCTTGAAATTAAGAGTTTCTTATGGTAGCCTTTAAATAACCTCACCGATAGAAAATTGGATATGCGGGCAGACCAATGCAGGAACCGTCAATGGCGATGGCGACTGTATTGCGACCGCACTCTGGAGAAGCCAGGCAACAGGATCAAGTTCTGTGCTGCCGGGTGCCGAAGGGGCAAACGGACGGGGAATCGTCCGCAATCTCTCAGGCGAAAGGACAGAGCCTTTTTCAATCAGACCCGATTGGATTTGGATTGGATAAGCGCTTTGGCTTATCCATTTTTTGTTGCAAATTGCAAGTGCAAGTTGGACACTCGGTAGAATGAATTTATGAACCTTGG
>JAJQCH010000023.1 GCA_021202795.1 Oscillospiraceae bacterium | reverse complement strand
CTATTGAAGCTTTTCGCGGATGTGTTCAACTTGCACTTGCAATTTTCGAATAATAATAAACGAATTTTGGAGGACATACCATGGCTGAAAAACTTGTGGGTGCCTGTATCATTGGGCAGTCCGGCGGGCCGACGGCAGTCATTAACGCCAGTGCCTACGGCGCTATCACTGCGGCCCTTGCTGCAGAGGAAATCACCCAGGTTCTCGGCGCGGATCACGGAATCACCGGCGTGCTGGAGGACAAGCTCTATGACATGGGGCTGGAGGATCCGGCGGAGCTGGCCTATCTGAAAAACACCCCCGCCTCGGAGCTTGGCTCCTGCCGGTACAAACTGGCCGACCCGGATGTGGATGACACCGACTATAAGCGCATTTTGGAGGTATTCCAAAAACACAACGTCCGTTACTTCTTCTATAACGGCGGCAACGACTCCATGGACACCTGCGACAAAATCAGCCGCTATATGGCCCGTTCCGGCTGGGACTGCCGGGTGATGGGGATCCCCAAAACCATCGACAACGACCTTTTCGGCACCGATCACTGCCCCGGCTTTGGCTCTGCGGCAAAGTATATAGCCACAAGCTGCATGGAGGTTTCGCGAGACAGTCGGGTGTATCCTACCGGGCAGGTGACAATCATCGAGATCATGGGCCGTCACGCCGGATGGCTGGCTGGTTCCGCAGCCCTTGGGAGCTATTTCGGCGCAGGGCCGGATCTGGTCTATCTGCCGGAGCGGGACTTCGACCTGGAGGCCTTTCTGGCGGATGTGGAGCGGATCTATAAGGAAAAGGGCTGCTGCCTGGCCGCCGTGTCCGAGGGTCTGCACTTCGCGGACGGCACCTTTGTCTCCCAGGCAAAAACCAGCAGCACTGACGGCTTCGGCCACGCCCAGCTTGGGGGACTTGCCGCCCGGCTGGCGGAAATCGTCAAGGAACGCACCGGGGCCAAGGTGCGGCCTATCGAGCTGAGCCTATTGCAGCGCTGCGGCGCCCATCTGGCCTCCAAGACCGACGTGGACGAAGCGGAGCTGGCAGGCCGGACGGCGGTAGAATCCGCTGTGGCCGGAGAGACCGGGAAGATGGTGGCCTTTGAGCGAGGCAGCGACAACAACGGTCAGTATGTCTGCAAGACCATCCTGCTTCCTCTGTCTGCCGTCGCTAACGCAGAGAAGAAGGTTCCACTGGAGTGGATTAACGCTGAGGGCAATTTTCTCACCCAGGAGTTCATTGACTACGCCCTGCCCCTGATTCAAGGGGAGCCGGAACGGCCTGTTGAGTGTTCTCTCCCCCGTTATGCGAAGCTGAAAAAGGTACAGGCGTAATCCGCACACAACAAAATCCCCCTTTGCATAGAATGGCTTGCAAAGGGGGATTTCATTTGGCAAATAATAATTCCTGCACCTATAGAGAAGGGCCGCTCCCTTCATGCGTTTCACTGGCAGTGCCTATGGTACCTGCGCAGCAGAGCAGTCAACCGGCCTATGACAGCGCAGAGGCGCTGACGAAGGGAACGCTGTTTCCCGGCTTGGATCTGCCCTTCATGGACTATGTGGCCACCGGCGCGGTGGAAAACACCCCGCTGGCGGAGCTGATGGCCCTGGACTTCGTTCTCCAGGAGCTTGCCCTATATTTGGACACCCATCCAGACGACGCCGAGGCATTTAAGACATGGAAGAGCTTTGTCACCCTGGCAGAGAAAGGCCGCAAACGATATGTGGAGCTGTATGGTCCCGTTACACGACGGGACACGGCAAACTTCAATTCCTGGGTTTGGACGGAAGATCCATGGCCCTGGGACAACGGCGGAAAGGCAGGTAAATGCTGATGTTTGTATATGAAAAAAAGCTGCAATATCCTGTTCGCATTAAAAATCCTGACCCCGCCATGGCAAAATTCATTATTACGCAATACGGCGGCCCGGACGGTGAATTGAGCGCGTCTCTGCGTTATCTGAGCCAGAGGTATTCCATGCCGTACCCGGCGCTAAAGGCTACCCTTACGGACATCGGTGTGGAGGAACTTGGACACCTTGAGATGATCGGCGCTATTGTTCATCAGCTTACGCGGAACATGACCATAGAGCAGGTGAAGGAGGCCGGGTTCCAAGAATACTTTGTGGATCACACCGCCGGCGTATACGCCCAGGCCGCCGCCGGCTGGCCCTATAATGCAGCCAGCTTTGCAGTGAAGGGCGATGTGATCGCCGATTTGACCGAGGACATGGGCGCTGAACAGAAGGCCAGAGCGACTTATGACAATATCCTTCGTATGGCCGACGACCCGGATGTGATAGACGTTATTCGATTCCTGCGGGAACGTGAGGTCGTCCACTTCCAGCGTTTCGGCGAAGCGATGGAGATCGCCACGTCTCAAATGGATAAACGAAATATCTATGCAGTGAACCCTGCATTTGACAAGACAGCGGGAAAATAAACATTCAAAATAATATAATATAACGCAATATCGCTGGATTTATATTCAGATCCAGCGATATTTCTGCGTATACCTGCGCATACTAAAACCTATGAGTTTATCAGCGTCTGAAACTGCTCTTCAGTGAGAATCTCAATGCCAAGCTCCTGGGCCTTGGTCAGCTTGGAGCCGGGGTTTTCCCCCGCCAGGACATAGGATGTCTTTTTAGACACAGAGCCGGAAGTCTTGCCCCCGAAGCGCTCGATAACCGCTTCTGCCTCTGACCGGGTAAACCGCTCCAGCGTGCCGGTCAGAACAAAGGTTTTACCCGCGAAGCGAGTGTCCTCTATCTCCTCCGCACTGTCAAAGGACACCCCCGCCTGGCGCAGCAAGGCTATCTGATGCTGACTCTGAGGACTGGCAAACCATTCTACGAGATACCCCGCCGTGATTGGGCCAACATCATCGATGACTGTCAACTCGTCTGCTGTGGCAGCCATCAGGTCGTCCAGCGTAGCGAAATGCCGGGCCAGAACCTTCGCCGCCTTCGATCCCACCTGCCGAATACCAAAGGCGCAAAGCAGCCGGGCCAGGCCCTGGGTCTTGCTACCCTCGATGGCGGCGATAAGATTCTCCGCCGACTTTTTCCCCATCCGCTCTGCGGTGGCGACGGACTGGGCGTCCAGATAATATAGCTCCGCCGGGGTGTGAATCAGCTCCTGCCTGTCCAGCGCCTCCACCACCGCCGGGCCAAGACCGTCTATATCCATAGCCTCCTTGGAGGCAAAGTGAACAATGTTCCGAAGCCGCTGAGCGGGACACTCCGCCCCGGTACAGCGCAGGGCGGCTCCGTCCGGGTCTCGAACCACGGGTGCGCCGCAGACAGGACAAAACGCCGGGAGCCGGAAGGGACTGTCGCTACGCTTTTCCGTCACCTCCAGCACCTCCGGGATGATCTCCCCCGCCTTCTGCACCAGCACTGTGTCCCCGATATTCACACCAAGATTCTCGATAAAATCCTGGTTGTGGAGAGTGGCGTTTGTCACAGTGGTACCGGCCAGGCGGATCGGTTCTATCACCGCCTTGGGGGTCAGAACCCCAGTGCGGCCCACCTGAACAATGATGTCTACCACCCGGCTGGGCTTTTTCTCCGGGGGATATTTATAGGCCACCGCCCATCGGGGATATTTGGCTGTGCTGCCCAGCGCCTCCCGCTGCGCCAAATCGTTCAGCTTCACCACGGCCCCGTCGATGTCGTAGGGGTAGCTCTCCCGCCCCTCGCCAATGGCCTCGATTGTTCTGGTGCAGTCCTCCGCCGTCTGGCAGAGGGTGTGCGGCACCACGGGAAACCCCATGGCGGCCATGGCCTCCAGAGTCTCGTAATGGGTCTGATAGACCGCCCCCTCAGCAAGCTGGATATTAAAGAGGATGATGTCCAGCCGCCGCTGGGCGCATATTTTCGCGTCCTGCTGGCGGAGGGAACCGGCGGCGGCGTTCCGGGGGTTCGCCAGGAGAGGCTGCCCCTCTATCTCCCGCCGGGCATTAATGTCTCGGAAGGTGTCATGGGACATATACACCTCCCCCCGGACGATGAGGCGCTGGGGGGCGTTATGCAGCGTCTTCGGCAGGCTGCGGATGGTGCGGAGGTTTTCCGTCACGTCCTCCCCCACCTGACCGTTCCCACGGGTGGCGCCCCGATAGAACACCCCGTCCCGGTACTCCACCGCCACGGACAGGCCGTCTATCTTCGGCTCCGTCACGTAATCGTGAGCCTCCGATACGGCCCCGTCCATCCGATGGACAAAGCCCGCCACCTCCTCGAAGGAGAACACGTCCGCCAGGCTCTCCAGCGGCACCTCATGCTCTACCGGGACAAACGCCTCGCTGACATGGCCTCCAACGTGCTGGGTCGGTGAATCGGGCCGAATCCAGTCAGGATGCTCCGCCTCCAGGCGTTTCAGCTCGTTGTTCATGCGGTCGTATTCAAAATCGGAGACCAGAGGCGCGTCGTTGTCGTAATAAGCCACAGACAGCGCCAGCAGCTTTTCCACAAGCTGATTGTATTGTTCTTTTGTTTCTTCCATTGTCAGTTATTCTCCCAATTCACATAGCTTTCCGGGACTTCGCCCACAATGACGGTTTCAGAAACCAGTATCTCCGTATCCACGGAGGTACTCACAGTTTTCCAGGGCAGCAACAGCGAAATTGTGACAGCCAGGTCAAGATATAGCTGGTGCCGGGTCTGGTTTATCCCCGCGCTGGAAAGTTCGCTGCGGAAGCCGGATTCTGAAGAGGACAGCATGATAACGTCCACATGGATGTCCGGCCCCCGGTTTGTAAACAGCATACTGCCCAAAAGATTTCCCACAGGGATAGCCACAGTAATCACGTCCTGGGAGGTCTGCTCCTCCGCGCGAGTCAGCACCTCCGCCGCCAGGGTATTGATGGCGGCCACATTCGCGGTAACGGCGGTCACGCCGCCGTCGGAATCACGTTCCAGCACAACAAGGCTGTCTGTATCAAAGCTGTCGTCCGCCATGACTTCCTTCACAATAGCGTTAATGGCAGCGACCACCGCGTCATTCGCTGCGGTAATTGAAAGCTCTGTCACCAGATTGCGAAAAATAAGGCTTCCTAGTACAATGGCGATGATTAAAAACCCCGCCAGCAGTGTCATCATCATCCGTCTGGCTGAGCGGAAAAGATTTCTCTGTCCCATAACACCCAGCCTGGGCCATCTTTTTGTCCCCATAAACCCCATCCCCTTTCAGGTCAGCTTATGGGAACAGTGGCCGGAACATGACGATTATTTTGCCATCTCCTGCAAAAACAGCTGCGCCAGCCTGTATTGATCCTCGCACTCGCTGATTTTCGCAATGCTGGCCGGGGAATGAATGTTCCGCACAGGGACAGATAGGGCCGCCACCTGCACCCCGCCGCCGCTGCGCTGAACGGCGCTGGCATCCGTGCCGCCGGCAATCCGGGTCTTGGTCTGCCAGAGAATGTCGTTTTCCTCTGCCAGACGCCCCAATGTGGCATACAGAGCCTTGTCATATATCGTTCCCTTGTCCATAAAGGGGATGACAACGCCCTGGCCCAGGCAGCATACGCGGGCAGCGCCTTCTACACCTGGAATATCCGCCGCCGTGGTGGTCTCCAAAATGATCGCTGTTTCCGGCTCGATGCTTCGGGCCGCAACCATCGCGCCCCGGCAGCCCACCTCCTCCTGCACAGTGAAGGCAAACCAGCAGTCGCATGGAAGCTGGCTTTCTATCAGCTCCAGCATAGTGGCGCAGCCCACCCGGTCGTCTATGGCCTTGGCTTTGATAAAGCCGTCTCCGAAGCGTATTACCGCATCGTCAAAGGCAACACTGTCTCCCAGGCTGACCAGAGCCTCCGCCGCTTTTTTGTCCGGCGCGCCGATATCTATATACATATCGGAAAGCTTCGGAAGCGTCTTGCGCTGCTCCGCTGTGGTCAGGTGTATGGCCTTGGAGCCAACAACGCCCATGGTGCGCATAGCTCCAACAAATACCCTCTTGCCGATCAGCACCCGCCGATCTATGCCACCGCACGTATCAAAATGCAGGTAGCCCTCATCCGTAATGCCTGTCACCATCAGGCCTACCTCATCCATATGGGCGCAGAACATGACCCGCCGGCTGGGCGAAGCGTCGCCCTTTTTGAAAATCATCAAATTCCCCATAGGGTCGGTGCGTATCTCATCGGCAAAGGGCATGGCCCGCTCCAGGATGTAATCCCGCACTTCATCTTCACTGCCGGATACGCCATCCAGACAGCACAGCGTTTCCATCGTGTCCAGCATTGTCACACCTCCGCCTCCTCCACATAAGCCGTCAAAAGTTCCTCGATAGCAATCATATCCTCTGTCCAGACCGTCTCCACCGGCGTGTGCATATATTTCAGCGGCAGAGATACAAGGCCCGTAGCCACCCCCTGACGGGAGATTTGAATGGCCGCAGCGTTGGTGCCGCTGTCGCCGGGCAGAGGCTCCGTCTGATGGACAATGCCCCGCTCCTCCGCAATGCGGAACAGTTCGCGGGTGACGGCCCCGTTCAGATTTGGCCCGACCCCGATGGCCGCTCCCTTGCGTCCTTCACAAAGGGCCTCCTTGCCGTCCGGCGTTTTGGCATGGGTAACATCCACCACCAAGGCAATGTCCGGGGCAGCGTTCCAGGCCCCCACAGCGGCGCCACGGCGGCCTACCTCCTCCTGGGTGCTGAGCTGGCAGCCCAGGTCTACGTTCAAAGGCTTGTCCGCCAAGGTTTCAAACGCTTTGATGATAATGGCGGCGCAGGCCCGGTCATCCAGCGCCTTGCCACAAAGCTGACCGGCGCAAAGCTCATCACAGCCGCTGGCGTATACCACCGGCGTCCCCGGCGGAGCAGCCTTCAGCGCCTCTTCCTGCGTCAGACCTACGTCAATAAACAGCTTGTCCGCCGGGATGGTTTTTCCGGTCTCCTCTTCCTCAAGCAGGTGGGGCGGCATGGTGTCAATCACCCCGAAAAGCGGCGGGTCAGACAGCACCCGCACCTCCCGCGCCGGGAGCATACGGTGATCCACGCCTCCCAGCATATCAAAGGTCAGGAAGCCGTCCTGCGCGCCGGTAACAATAAAGCCTATCTCATCCAGGTGCGCGTCCAGCATGACCAGCTTGGCATCCGGCTGGCCGCAGCGCTTGATGGCCAGCAGATTTCCCAGCGAATCTGTATGTATCTCGTCAGCGATGGGGCGCAAATATTCCGCAGCCCAGTCAAACACCGCCTCCTCGAACCCGGAGGGGCCGGGAAGACTGCATAGCCGCTTTGTCAGTTCTGTCAGTTCCATAGCATCACATCACTCCATTTCCGAAATAATCCGTCGGAACGCATCGCCGCGCTCCTCAAAGTTTCTAAAGCAATCAAAGGAAGTGCAGGCCGGAGACAGCAGTACTGTATCTCCACAATCCGCCTCTTCTGCCGCTGCCTGCACCGTCTGATCGAAATCCCCGATAACGTGGATCTCCGGGCAGCCGGGGGCATAACTCGGTGCATTTTCCACCGCCGTTTTGATTTTCTCCGCCGTCCAGCCGGTGAGATACAGGCTTTTAACATGAGTGCAGACAGCCTCCCCCAGGTCGTCAAAGGGCAGTCCCTTGTCCTTGCCTCCTGCAATCAGAATGACCTTTTCCCGGAAGCAGGCCAGCCCCGCAATGGTACGATCCGGGCTGGTAGCAATGGAGTCGTTTATAAACGTCGCGCCGTGGCGAACGCCAATGACCTCCAGTCGATGGGGTACGCCGGAAAAGGTTCTGGCCGTCCGCTCCATAACCTCCACAGTAACCATATCCCACGCCGCCGCGAAGGCGGCCATCATGTTATCCACATTATGAAGCCCCGGAATTTTCAGCACGGAGGCAGAAACCACTGGTGCCGCCTCTCCGTCTTTATACAGGCATATCATTCCATCCTCCCGCAGAAACACGCCGTTTTCCGGCGTTTCCCTGCGGCTGAACCACCGCACAGGACAGCGGGCCTCCTGGGCACAGGCGGCAGTCAGGGCATCATCCCGGTTCAGAACCAGCCTTCCCTTGGACGTTTGATGGAGGAATATCTGCTTTTTGGCGGATATATAATCCTCCATCGTCCCGTGTTTATCCAAATGATTGGGAGTTAGATTCGTAATGACCGCCACATCCGGGGCGCAAGTCATGCTGTGGAGCTGAAAGGAGCTTAGCTCCAGCACCGCCACATCGTCCGGGGCTATCTCGTCTGTCTCCGCAAGCAGCGGATGGCCGATATTTCCGCCCAGCCAGACCTTATATCCGGCATTTTTCAGCAGCACAGCCAGGATGGACGACGTGGTGGTCTTCCCTGCTGACCCGGTCACAGCCAGTACACGGCAGGGACACAGGGACAGAAACAGCTCCATCTCGCTGGTCAGAACGGTGCCGTTTGCCGCCGCCCGCACAAGGGCCGGTTCCGTCGGCAGAACGCCAGGGGTACGGAAGATAATATCTCCGGCAAGGCCGTCCAGATAATCCTCTCCCAAATGGAATTTTACCCCATCTTCGGTGCATTTTCTGTAGAAATCACCCAGAGCCGACTGGCTAGATTGATCATAAACCGTCACATCCGCCCCAGCCTGGGTCAAAAGGGGTATCAATGGCCGATTAGAAAGCCCCGCCCCCACTACCGCCACGGACTTCCCCCGCAGCGATGTCAAATAACTCTTCAAGGTCAAGGTACATACCTCCCTCATTTCCATTATACTACCAGTATCTCTGCGAAACAAGAAACGAAAAACTACAATCTTTGCTGGCTGTTAGCGCCCCAGGATAGCACACAAACTGTCAGCCCCGTTCGCATAATAAGGAGGGCTGTATCAAAACATTGCAGTTTTGATACAGCCCCCCTTGTTTTATAAGGTGACGAGTTTTCCTGTAAGCCGGATTCTGTTAAAAATGGCCATCTATCTAGGCGATACGTTACCGCACCGCTCCAGCCACCTCCTTGGGGAGGCCGGGCCGGCCTATGTTCCCCTCCACGGTGTTGCTCCGAATAGAGTTTACAGCAGCGAACTGTCGCCAATCCGCCAGGTGGTCTCTTACACCGCCTTTCCACCCTTACCGCTGCAAGCAGCGGCGGTCTATTTCTGTTGCACTCGTCCTGATGTCGCCATCGGCGGGCGTTACCCGTTATCCTTGCCCTGTGGAGCCCGGACTTTCCTCACGCACAGCCTTTCGGCTCATGCCCGCGGCCATTCGGAAAGCTCGCTCATCTGCCTTATTCGTCCATGTTGCCCCAGTTGTGCCAGACGTTCTGCACATCGTCGTTGTCCTCGAACACGTCCAGCATCTTCTGCATATTCTTCCTGTCCCCTTCCTCGGTCAGGTTCACATAGCTCTGGGGAACCATTTCCTCCTGGGCGGAGACCAACTTATACCCATGCTCGGTCATATAGTCGGCCACGGCGGTCACGTCGTCCGGGGCGGTGTAGATGGTGAACACGCCCTCCTCGGTCTCCATATCTGCCGCACCGGCCTCCATGGCGTCCATCAGGACGTTATCCTCCTCCAGGTCGCCGTCCTCGTTGTCCACCACAATAACGCCCTTGCGGTCAAAAGACCAGCTCACGCAGTTGGTGGCCCCAAGGTTTCCGTTATATTTATCGAAGCAGTGACGAACCTCGCTGGCAGTTCGGTTGCGGTTATCGGTCATGGCCTCCACAATGACGGCCACGCCGCTGGGGCCATAGCCCTCATAGGTGACGCTCTCGAAGTTGGAGGTGTCGCCGCTGCCCAGCGCCTTTTCGATGGTGCGCTTGATGTTGTCGTTCGGCATATTGGCGGCCTTCGCCTTGGTGATGACGGCGGCCAGGCGCATATTGTTCTTCGGGTCGCCGCTGCCCCCCTCCTTCACCGCCACAATCATCTCTCGCGCGATTTTGGTGAAGGTTTGGGCTCTCTTTGCATCTGCTGCGCCCTTGGTCTTTTGTATGTTATGCCATTTCGAATGTCCCGACATTCTATATATCCCCCTGTATGTTTGCTTTTCAGATTATTGTAACATAAAAAAACACCAATAGCAACACCTTATTATCGGCATTTTGGGATGAGAAGCAGCCCCCTTTCTCTGCCCTCGTTGTTTTTTCGATGGCATCCACCGTGGAATGGTATCTCCTTGCCAAGGCCCACATATCCGTTCCCTGTTCTACTCTTGCCAAAGTAACAGAGGCCGCCGGTGGCATGGACTCCCAGGCCTCTGCATCCTCTGTCACCTGGGAGACGTAAAGGATCGTCTGTCGTGACACGGCAAGAGCCTCCATTTGTAGCGAAGCACGCACATCGATTCCCGACCCGGAAGGGGCATAATACATATCCGTTACTGTCACCGTGACGCACGCAAGCTCCGTCTCTGCGGGCAGGTCTGCGGTAAATTCTGCCGTCAGACGGCATCTGGAAAGTGAATATGTCCCGTCCTGCTGACGGCATATCAGCCGAATGACGACAGCGGCTTTGACCACATCTCCCTCAACGGCGACGCTCCCCACCCTGGCAAACAGTCCCAGCACCTCTCCTGCCGTCCCGGCTGGTTCCGCACTGCCGGTAACAGTCTGACGCACGGACACGCTCCGTATGCCGGTAACAAGCTCCAGCGGCTCTGTCTGACCTGTCAGCAGCGTGCGATTGCTGTACAGATCCGCCATATAGCTTATCTCCCTTGTCTGACGGCACACACATTGGGCGGCCAGGTGAATCTCCGCTGCAATGCGTCCATTTTCCCCGCCCTGATCCGGCAGATCAAAATACGCCCCTGTCAGCATAATCGTAATCTCCGGCGCCATCTCGCCTTCGCCATTTACCTCCATAATCTGAGAAAATTCGGTCTCATACCGGCCAGAGAATATCTTGTTATCTTCCGCACCGGCCAGAATAAGATTTACCCACACCCGCCCCCTGAACACAGCCTTGCCGCTGACATACTTTACCTCCTCCACGGCTGCCTCTACCCGTTGGCTTAATATGGAAGAAGCCCCGGTTGCGGGAAGCTGATATTCATCTGTCACCACAAATGTCTTCTCCCTCACATCGGATACCGCTGTCATAGACGCCGTCCTGGTCAAAATGTGGGCAGAGGATGCCTCGTCTTCCAGCGCGACGGCAATCTCCAGTCTGCGTTTTTGATAGCTCTGCGCTTCTGCCGCTATATCCGCACGGATGGATATTTTTCGGGAATTGGCCATTCTTGCGTCCAAGGCTCGGATACGCAGACGTGCCACTGTACGGCAGTCTGTGTCCGCCGGTGGAGCTTCCATGGTAAGCTCCACCGGCACGGTGACAGGCAGGCTCTGCATATCGCCGCCGCTGTCCGGCATATAAAGTACGAAGGCGCTGACGGAGGCGGTAAGCAGAATACTACCCGCCTCTGTGTCCTTGCTCCTCAATGTCAATACGCCCTCCGCATCCACGATGGAGCCAACGTCCGGCATGGCGTCCGGCACAATGCACTCCGCCGTAAACTCCCGGCTGATCATCCCCTGCCAAATCAGAGTCAGATCCTCATATATATCCTTCTTCAAGGCCATATCCATAATGCTATCGCTCCTTGCATAATATTCTATGCAAGGGTATGCCCCGTCCGGGCAAGATATGCCAGACTAGAATTTCAGCAGCCAAATGCCGCCGAATATCAGGAGTGCCGCACATACCAACCACCAAAACCAGGCTGGAAGAATAAGCGCCAGCACAATTAGCGCGCCCCCGATCACTGCCACCCAGCCCCATAGGCTGTTCCGTCCTTTTTTCCGCATAAAAATGCCTCCCATCCTTTCTATCCTATGGATGGGAAGCTTTTTTGGTTCCTTTATTGTTTTTCCCCAGTTCCCAGGGCTTAATGCGGGCTGCCTCCTCATAAAGGCGCAAATAGGAGTTGTATCGACTGGGATGAATGCGGCCCGCTTCCATCGCCTCGCGGACGGCGCAGCCAGGCTCTGCCCGGTGGGTACAGTCGTCAAAACGGCATTGGTTTCGTGTTTCTTCAAATTCCGGGAACAGCAGCGGAAGCTCCTCCGTGGTGATGGGTTCCTCCGTCTCATCCCCAAAGGATGCAAAGCCGGGCGTATCGCACAGCAGGGTTCCCCCGCCCAAATCAAACAGCTCCACGTGGCGCGTGGTATGACGTCCTCTGCCCAGCTTTTCACTGACGGCCCCGGTGGGAACATGAAAGCCGGGGGCTATGGCGTTAATCAGGCTGCTCTTTCCCACGCCGGAGTTCCCCGTAAAGCAGCAGATTTTTCCTCTCAGGGCCGTCTTTAGCTCCTCGATACCCTGGCCGGAGGCAGCGCTGATACGAAACAGCGGATAACCTGTGTTTATGTAAATCTTATACAGTTCGTCACCCGGCTCCAGATCGCATTTATTGATAACCAGCATAACGCCGCAGTTGTTTTTCTCACACCGCACCGTCACCCTGTCCGCCAGGTAAGGATCTGTCACCGGCAGTGCGGCAGAGAGGAGCATAACAAGATAATCCACATTTGCCACTGCCGGTCGGGTAAAAGCGTTTTTTCGGGGCAGTATCTCACTCACAGTGCCGGCATCGTCCACAAGAACACGGTCGCCCACCAGCGGCGTAGTACCCTCCATGCGGAAACGGCCTTTGGCCCGACATTCCAGAACCGTACTCTCACAGCGGACATAATAAAATCCGCTAAGAGCCTTGATGATGGTTCCCTCTCCGCTCACCTGTTCACTCCGTCCCGTCTCCTGTCTCACCGCCTTCAACGGCCTCCGGCACATTACCGGCATCCGATTCGGTATCAGAGGATTCTGTGACAATCTCCGGTGTCTCCGTAGGCGCTGGAGTAGCAGTGGCGCTGGGGCCGGTACCAACTTGGATGTATACAGCGGTACCGCTGACCACCTGAGTGCCGCTGGAGTAATTCTGCCAGATGACACATCCCGATTCGCTTGCGCTGGAGGACACATAGGTGATGTCCGACTCAGTGCAGACAAGTCCTTCCTGCTGGAGGGCCAGCAGCGCTTCTGTTTTTGTCATGCCCACAAGATCCGGCACCGTGGCATAGGTAACGGACGGCCCGGCGCTAACGGTTAGAGTGACGGTTTCGCCGCTGGCGACAGACGTCCCCGCCGCTGGATCCGTACTGATAACATAGTTTTCTGTGATAGAGCTGGATTCCTCCAGGACAATCTCCACCTCCAGATCCAACGCCAGAAGCTGAACCTGTGCTTCCGTATAGGGGTGGTTTACGAGATCCGGCACCTCCACAAGCTGAATGCCGGAACTGACAGTAATCTGCACATCGATGCCCTCGGACACGATCATGCGGCTGGTTCCCGCCGCCGGATCCTGAGCGGTAATGACGCCCTCTTCATAGACAGAATCCGCCTTATATACGACGGTAAAATTGAAAAGACTGGTCATAGCCTCGTCGCTGGTGATTTCATCTACCATGGAGCCGATAAAATTCGGCACGTCCGTGCGCTCCGCATCGCTGAAAATGCCGCCCAGCCAATAATTCCACACGAAGCCAAAAAGTCCAAGCATGAACACAAGCACCAGACCGAACCCCAGCAGATTGCTGATGCGCCGTTCCCTGGCTCTCCTACGGGCATACCCCTCCTTGGAAAGCTCTCCCGCTGTGCTGACACGCGGTACGTTACGGTAGATGACATGAACCTCATCCCTCATAGGAGGCGTATTTTCTGCCAAGGCTCTTTTTACCGCCCGTCCGACCGAGGCGGTCTGCCCTTTGCGAAAATCCTCCAGATCTGCAAGCATTTCATCTGCGGTACGGTAGCGGTCGTTGGGATCTGGCTGCATGGCTTTCAGCGTAATCTCTTCCAGCTCCGGCGGTATATCCGGGTTGATGGCAGTGGGAGCGTCCGGGATAACCGTGAAATGCTTCATTGCTACCTCGCCCACCGTCTCCCCGTCAAAGGGAAGCTGCCCCGTAAGCATCTCATACATAACAACGCCCAGGGAATATATATCTGACCGTGCGTCTACCGCCTCGCCCCTCGCCTGTTCCGGGGAGATATAGTGGATGCTGCCCACGGCCTCATCCGCAGAACCATCCTCCTCGGATTCCTCCAACTGGGCAATGCCGAAGTCAGCTACCTTGGCCGTGCCATCCTTAGGGAGAATGATGTTCTGGGGCTTAATGTCCATATGGATAATACCCTTACTGTGGGCATGGCTCAACGCCTTGGCAATCTGGGTAGAAAAATGCAGTGTTTCACGCCAGGATAGAGATCCCTTCTTTTTCAGATACTGCTTTAAGTTGATACCATCCACATACTCCATCACGATATATTCCGTGTCGCCCGTGGAAACGACATCATACACCGCCCGGATATTTGGATGACTCAGCATACCAACTGCCTGATATTCCGTGCGAAACCGTCGGCGAGAATCTGCATCCATGGCAACATCATCCCGCAGAACCTTAATGGCTACGTTCCGTTTCAGCTTGTGGTCGAACGCCTTGTATACGACGGCCATGCCGCCTATGCCCAGTACGGAAAGCATTTCATATCGACCGTCCAGCGTCTTGCCAAGACGCCAGCTTACCTTGTTATCCATGTTATCCATATCAGACGTCCCCCTTTCGTTCGTAGATTACAATGGCAGTAACATTATCCCTGGCGCCATTGTCTACCGCCTCGTTCACCAGGGCGCAGCAGGCTGTCTGCGCATCTTCCGCCGCCAGGATGAGCCGATGCAGCTCAGCGTCCTCCATGGCGTTCGTCAGCCCATCTGAACAGAGGAGAAAGCTGTCTCCGGGCCGAATTGGAAAAGTGAAAATATCGCTGGTAACGAACCGCTCGCTCCCCACCGCGCGAGTGATGATGTTCCGCCGGGGGTGGTGTTTCCCCTGGTCAGAAGTAATCTGTCCGCTGTCCACCATCATCTGCACGAGAGAATGATCCTTTGTGATCTGGACAATGCCGTCCTTCGCCACCCGATAGGCCCGACTGTCGCCTACGTTGACGAAGACAGCCTGATCTCCTTTCAAAAACCCTCCGACCAGGGTTGTTCCCATGCCAGCGTATTCCTCTGAGTGGGCAGCAAAGCTATATATTTTTCTGTTGGCCGCGTCCGTGGCCTGACGCAAAATATCCGCTGTGTCCGTGCCGTCTGAGGTCTTCAGCGCCTCCTTGGCAAATGCCATAAATCTGGCGCGGGCCATATCGCTGGCCATTAGACCGGCGGCAGCGCCGCCCATACCGTCGCAGACCACAGTCAGCAGTCCGTCCGCGACGGCGCAGACATCAAAGGAGTCTTGATTTTCGGCCCGAAACCGGCCCTTGTCGCTCAATCCAAAAACATTAAACATTTCATAGGTGCCTCATTTGCCCGCGACGAAGCTGCCCGCAGGCAGCGTCGATATCTCTTCCCAGTCGGCGGCGGACTGTCACGGTGACGCCGCTGTCCGCCAGCTCCTTTGCGAAGATTCGAACCGTTTCCTCAGTAGAAGGAAGAAGTACGCGCTCCGAAACATAGTTCAGCCTGATAAGGTTTACATGGGCTCCCGTACCGCGGAGGCGCTTTGCCAGAAGCCTGGCGTGATATAGGGTGTCATTTACGTCCCGCACCATGGCATATTCAAAGGAAATGCGCCGCCCCGTCTGTCTGAAATACCTCTGACAGGCTTCCAACAGAGCGTCCACCCCATACTGCCGATTCACCGGCATCAACCGGGAGCGGGTATCATCGTCCGGCCCGTGAAGAGACACGGACAAGGTTAATTGTAAATTAAGAGCGGCCAGTTTGTCAATTCCTTCTATCAATCCACAGGTAGAAAGAGAGATATGCCGCATACCAATGTTGGCTCCCTCCGGGTCGTTCACCAGCCGCAGAAAGCGGATAACGTTGTCAAAGTTATCCAAAGGCTCTCCTATCCCCATGAGAACAATATTGGAAACCGGCCCACATTCCAGATCTGTACGAAGCACCTCGTCCAGCATCTCCGAAGCGGACAGGTTCCGTATCCGCCCGCCGATTGTGCTGGCACAGAAAGCGCAGCCCATCCGACACCCCACCTGGGAGGATATGCAAACGGTATTGCCGTGCTTATAGCGCATAAAAACGGTCTCCACACTTTCCCCATCCGGCAGTCGCCACAGAAGCTTTTCCGTGCCGTCCTGGGCGGATACCTGCTTTTGCATTACCGTAAGACTTGGGATAAGATACCGTTCGTCAAGCTCTGCCCGCAGCGACTTAGGCTGATCGGTCATCTCCTCGAAGGACACAGCACCCCGGCCTATCCAGCGAAATATCTGCTTTGCCCGCCAGGAGGGAAGCCCCTGCGCCTTCAACTCAGCCTCCAGCTCCTGGGGAAGCATAGATTTTATATCTAGCTTATTCGTTCCATCCGGCATATATAAAACCCGTCCGTTCCGTCTGTGTCAGGCCAGAAGACCCTTTCATAGCTCTTTGCAAAATCCATATGAGCCGACAGGAAGGCCGACACCACAGCCTGATTTTCCGTCTCGCGCCAGGTACAGGTGGAATAAATCAGTCTTCCACCGGGTTTAACCGTCCCAGCCAGGGCGTCAAGCAGTTCAAGCTGCAAATCCGGCAATACATCCAATTCCTCTTTTGGCCGATAGCGGATGTCCGGCTTTTTGCGGATAACGCCAAGGCCGCTGCACGGCAGATCAGCCAACACCACATCAAAGGCTCCCTCCGCCTCTCTCGCATCTCCCGGCTGGCACTGAACAGACTGAAGGCCCAGTCGTTCCGCGCCTGCGTTTACAAGCGCCAGCTTTTTGCTGTTAATATCCCTGGCAAGGACACGCCCCCTGTCCTCCATGGCAATGGCGGCGGCAAAGCTCTTGCCTCCGGGGGCGGCGCAGGCGTCCAGCACAGTCATGCCGGGCTTTAGGTCTGCGGCCAACACCGCGCTGTGGGCGGCTGGATCCTGAACATAATACAATCCTTGAGCGAACGGATCGCTCTCCTCCAGCCGTCCCTGACGGGGCAGCAGAAGACAGCCGGGTATCCCGCCAAACGGCTTCGCACCCAGTTGGGCCGAAAGCGCCTCCGTCGTGGTTTTCAGGGTGTTTGTCTGCACATAGATAGGCGGCGGCTCGTTATCCGCTTGAAGAACAGCTTCCGCCCCCTCATAGCCCCGCAGGGCTATCAGCTCCTCCACCATCCAGCCGGGATGGCTGTATTTTATCGCCAGGTATTCCGGCCCGCCCTGTTCCGGCAAAGGGGGAAGTTCATCTCTTTCCTTATCCGCAGCTATACGGCGCAGCACAGCGTTCACCATACCGGCGGCACGGGGAGTATATTTTTTACACTGACGAACGGCTTCGTTCACCGCCGCGCTGGGCGGTATCTTATCCATGAACAGGATCTGATAAGTCCCCAGGCACAGGATGTCCCGCACCTTTGGCTCCAGCTTGCTCCTGGCGTAAGCATTCAGATAATAGTCAAGCAGGGCCAGATTTTGCAGTGTGCCGTAAAACATTCTGGCGGCCAGTGCGCCATCCCGTCCGTCCAGAGCATATTTCCGTATAAGCGTACTCATAACCTGGCGGCTCCATGCAGAGTCCCGGCGAAAGCGCTCCAGCGCCTCTAATGCAGCCTGTCGCGGCATATTAAACCTCCATGGGATGCCCCAGAAGATAAGCCCCCGCCGTCATGCGCTTTCCACCGGCAGCCTGCAATTCTGTGACAAGAATGGTCTCGCCCCCGCCGCAGACGACCTCTATACCCTTTTTCCCGGCTGCAACGACGGTTCCCGGCGCCCTGGCAGACGTTCGTCCCGTTCGCTCCCCGCTGAATATTTTGAAGGCCGTGCCGCCCAGCTCCGCTGTGGCGCAGGGCCAGGGCTGCATACCGAATATATGCTTCAGCACCATACGCGGTTCCCTTGACCAATCGATAGGAGATTCCTCTTTAGACAACGGGGGAGCGTATGTGGCGCAGCTTCCATCCTGAGGTATACGAGGGGCCGTGCCGTCCTCAATGGCCCGGAGGGTCTTTATCAAAAGCTCCGCCCCCATGGGGGCCAGGCGCTCAAAAAGCTGGCCACTGGTCTCTGTCTCACCGATCTCCGTTTCACTGGTTAAAATAATGTCCCCCTCATCCATGCCCGCGCTGAGATACATAGTGGAAACACCGGTTATTTTATCTCCGCTGAGTACCGCCCTCTGAATGGGGGCGCTGCCCCGGTAAGTGGGCAGAAGAGACCCGTGGACGTTGACGCAGCCGTATTTTGGCAGAGACAGCATATTCTCCGGCAAAATGCGTCCATAGGCCACCACCACAACAATGTCCGGCGCAAGCTGCTTTAAGGTTTCAAAAGCTGTGCCGTCTTTCAGCTTTTCCGGCTGGTACACGGTAAGCCCTGCGGCCAAGGCCGTCTCCTTCACGGCGCAGGCCGCCAGCTTATGTCCCCGATTTTTAGGCTTGTCCGGCTGGCAGAAAACCCCGGAAACAGAGTATCTCTCGTCTATCAATCTTTGCAGGGAACAGGCGGCAAAATCCGGCGTTCCCATGAAAACTATGTTCATTCTCCATCCTCGGAGGCATAATATTCCTCCAGTTCTTCATCCGACATGATATGGTCGCTTATTTCCAAAAACATATGACCATCCAGGTGATCGACCTCATGGCAAAATGCACGGGCAGTCAAACCATCGCCCTCTATTTCAAAAAATTCACCAAAACGATCCTGAGCCCGCACCCGCACATGATCAGGCCGCTGCACCCAGCCATAGACGCCTGGGACGGACAGGCAGCCCTCCGGCCCCTCCTGCTCTCCGTCAGCAGCAATAATCTCCGGGTTTATCAGCTCAATAATCTCCTCCGGCTGACCCTCCGGAACGTTGGTCTCCAGCACCAGCACAGCCCGGCGGAGAATTCCTACCTGAGGCGCAGCCAGCCCCACTCCCTCTGCAGCGGCCAACGTCTCTTTCATGTCGTCTAAAAGCTGATGCAGGCGGCTGTTAAAATCGGTCACAGGACGGCAGCGCTTGGAAAGCGTTTCGTCTCCCTCTTGTAATATATTGCGAAGCGCCATAGCAGTTTATTCCTTTCTGTTCAATCTATATGCATTGAAATAAATATTCTTCAATATTCAAAAAGCAAACATTCATACTCATTCAAGTGGGTTAAAGTCCGCATATATGGAAACTTTTTTGTATTTTTTCCCATCATTACAATTCATCAGTACCCAGCTCACAGCAACACGGAGAGGCTTTCCTCCCGGCCCACTGATCGTTACCCGATAACGCCAAGATCTGTTTATTCTTGCAACAGGAAGTGGCGCAGGGCCAAGTACCTTAACATCCGCAAGATTTGCGGTCAGTCGAAGCAGTTCCCGTCGTATGTCCCGACAGCAGCGAAGCACGGCGTCCTCATCCTCTCCTGTGGCAGTCAGCACAAACATCTCGGAAAAGGGCGGAGTCCCCGCAATGCGGCGGAGAGACAGCTCATCCCTGTAGAAGCTGTCATAATCCTGGGCGGCGGCCTGCTGGATAATCTGATTTTCCGGGGTAAAGGTCTGAATCACAGCCCGTCCCGGCTTGGAAAATCGACCGCTTCGGCCAATGACCTGAGTTATCAGGGAAAAGGTTCGCTCCCCCGCTCGGTACTGACTGGCATAAAGGCTCTGATCGGCGGACAAAACCCCCACCAGCGTAACATTTTCAAAATTCAGGCCCTTTGTCACCATCTGCGTCCCAACAAGAATAGGGATGCGCTGGACGCGGAACTGGTCAAACAGCGCCCGATGACTTCCCACGGGGGCCACGGCATCCGCATCCATTCGCAGAATGGGAACGCCGGGAAACGCCTCCTGTATCTGCTCCACCACCTTTTGGGTGCCGATGCCGGTAAAGCTCAGCTTTCCCCCGCAGTTGGGACAGGCCCGGTCAACCGGCTGAGTATGACCGCAGTAGTGGCACATCAGGCGATTTCCTATGCTGTGGTAGGTCAGGTTCGCCGTGCAGTTTGGACACTTATAGGTATACCCGCAGACAGAGCAGGTCACAAGCTTATTGGCGCCCCTTCGATTAAGAAACAGGATCGTCTGCTCGTCGCGGGACAGATTTTCTTCTATCTCCTCCCGCAGAAGAGAGGACAGGCAGGTACCGTTTCCACGCTGAATCTCCCGCTTCATGTCCGCGATTCGCACCTGGGGAAGACGCATAGCGTTATACCGTTTTGTAAGGGTAAACAGACGATACCGCCCAATATCCGCATAATAGCGGGAACACACGTCCGGGGTAGCGCTGCCCAACACGAGCAAAGCATTAGACTGAGCGCAGAGAAACTTCGCCACATCCCTGGCATGGTAGCGAGGCGCGGTTTCCGATTTGTAGGTATCCTCCTGCTCTTCATCTATGATCACAACGCCCAGATTCTCCACTGGGGCAAACACAGCGCTGCGGGTTCCGATAACGACTTTAGCAGCCCCGGAACGAATACGCTTCCATTCATCATAGCGCTCTCCCATAGAGAGGGATGAATGTAGAACCGCAACACTGTCCCCAAAGTAAGAGGAAAATGTCTGTATCATCTGCGGCGTCAGGGCGATCTCCGGCACAAGAAAGATAGCAGACCGGCCTCGGCCTATGGCCTCATGGATCAGATGAATATAGACAGTAGTCTTGCCGCTGCCTGTCACGCCAAAAAGCAGGGCCGCCTGGGGTTTTCCTTCGTCCATCATAGCCAGAAGGCCATTGAAAGCCGTCTGCTGCTCACTGTTCAGCACCGGCAGTGTTTTTTGCTCCCCCTGGGTATAGACTGGACGGCGGTATACCGTTTCTTTGGACAGAATAACGAGGCCCTTTTCCGCAAGACGCTTCACTGTGTCCCGCCCCGTGCCGGTAAAATAGCAAAGGTCAGCTACAGACGCCTTGCCGAGTTGGGCCAGAATCCGCAGAACAGACGCCTGCCGTACAGCCCGCGGATTCTTCTCCGCGTAAGAGACGACTTCCTCTGGAGACACGGCCAGCGCAGCTCTCTGAATCGTCTTATCCCCGCCTCTGCGGGCGGCTTCAGCCTCGGCGGACAGAACTCCCTTCTTTACAAGACTTGCCAGGGCCGGGCCGGGGTTTTTCCCTCCGAAAACGGATTCAATATCCGCCAGCTCGCAACGGCCCCCGTGTCCACACACAGCGTCCAAGGCCAGAGTCTCCGCTTTGCTGCTTCCGGCCATCTGATATGCCCGCCGCTGATCCACGCCCTCTGCCAGGCAATATACAGGCCATACCCGATACCATAGCCCCGCAGGGAGCATGGCCTTAACTCCGTCCATAACGGTGCAGAAAAAACGCTCCCGCATCCACAGGGCCAGCTTTAGCTGTTCCTCGGTCAGAAGCGGTTCCCGATCCAGCACCTCCAGCACTGGTTTCAGGGATCTTTCCGTTTCCCCGCCCATGGCCAGCACCACGCCCTCACGGGGACGGCTGCCTCCAAAGGGTACAGCCACACGAACGCCTGGACGAATATCTCCGGCCAAATGGTCTGGTACCGCGTAGGTATAAGGCTTGTCAACCCAATAGGTAACGCCTGACACGGCAATGCGGGCTGTCCGCTCTTGCTTCAACGCTTCTCCTGTCCGGGAGTCAATTCCCTGCTCATGCCTGCATATCCTCGTCCGTCAAAACGATTTCCGGCACAGTCCCGGCGACTGTCTCATCCTCTGGCTCTGTATGCAGCGTGGCCACATATTCCTCCAGATCCTGCTCCAACTGTCGATCGCGATAGGTCTCAGCAGGGACATCAGTCTCCGGATGGATGGTCAGCTTGCCGGTGTAAACCTCATCAATAGCGGCGGAAACCGGCTTTTTTGTCAGGGGAATCCCCTGCTCCTCAGCTTCTGCAGATATTTCCCGCGCCCGCTTGGCAACGAGGTTTATCAGTGCATAGCTGCTGCCGACCTTGTCGATCAGCTCAGCCATTGGTGGATAAAGCATCATAATAGATTCTCTCCTTCAAAAATAGTGTTCAGTCTTCTCTCACCCCGGCAAAGCTCGGCGGTGATGATTGCGTCCAATTCCCGGACGGCTGTATCTGCGTCGTCGTTTACGACGATGTAGGCATAATTGTGAAGCTGGGTATACTCCTCCCTGGCGGCGGCAATTCTTGCCTGGATGCGCTCCTCTGGGTCTGTTCCCCGCTTGTGGAGGCGGTTTTCCAGCTCCTGCAAACTGGGAGGACAGAGGAAAATGCTGACCGCATCCGGCCTGTGGGCCATCACCTGCGCGGCGCCCTGGACTTCTATGTCCAGAAGAACATTATAACCTTCGGCGAGACTTTCCTCCACTGGGGCGGCTGGGGTGCCATAAAAGTTTCCAACATATTCCGCGTGTTCCAAAAAGGCGTCCTGTGCTATCAGGGAAAGAAACTCTTCTCTGGTCTTAAAGAAATATTCCCGCCCATGCAGCTCACCGGGACGAGGCTCTCGTGTGGTGGCGGAAACGGAAAAGCGAATGTCCCCCCGCTTGGCGGTCAAGCGGGAAATGACCGTGCTTTTTCCCGCCCCGGACGGCCCGGACAGGATAACCAAAACCCCTTTACTGGGCTTCATTCGCATCGCCTCCCGTTCCTCCGGCTGCCCGCCGGGACAGCTCTTCCGGCTCCACAGGGCAGAGTATCACATGATCGCTGTCCATAACAAGGACTGTTTTTGTTTTCCGGCCAAAGGTGGCGTCAATAAGCCGACCGCCTTCTCTGGCCTGGGCCACCACCCGCTTAATGGGGTTTGATTCTGGGTCAACCGCCGCGATGATGCGATCCGGGGCGACAAAATTGCCGAATCCAATGCTGATAAGCTTCATTCCCCGGCCTCCTTATTCAATATTCTGAATCTGTTCCCGCATTTTTTCAAGCTCCGCCTTCATATCTATGACGGTCTTGGCAATAGTGCTGTCCACACACTTGGATCCAGTGGTGTTTACCTCTCGGTTCATCTCCTGAATAAGGAAATCCATCTTGCGTCCCACAGGGGATTCGCCCTCCAGAAGAAGCCGAAATTGGGCAATGTGACTCCGCAGACGAACGGTCTCCTCATCTACGGCAACTTTGTCGGCATAAATGGCTGCCTCCTGTAAAATGCGGGCCTCGTCCACAGCAGCGTCAGCCAAAACCTCCTGCATACGAGACAGAAGCTTTTCCCGGTATTCCGTCACAGTTTCCGGGCTGCGCCGCTCCACGGTGGACACCATATCCTCCAACCGATCCAGCTTTTGCGTCAGATCCTCATGCAGCTTCGCACCTTCTCTGGCTCTCATGGCATCGAAACCCTCCAACGCCTGAGTTAAGACCAATAGGATAGCTTTAGAGATGCTGTCCTGATCGGTGTCAGATTTTTCTGCTGTTAAAATCTCCGGGAAGCGGCTCAAGCTCAGAGCGGAAAGCTCCGACGGCAGATCATATTGCTCTGCAAGGCTTTCTACAGCTTTCACATATGCGGCTGCCAAGGGCTGGTTTACCTGGATAGACACCTCCTGCGCGGCGGAGGTATCCACAGAGATGAAAACATCAACCTTGCCACGGCTGATATGTTCTCCCACCGCCGTGCGAACGGCTTCCTCCGCAAACAGGCAGCTTTTCGGCAGTCGGACGGACACATCCAGATAGCGGTTGTTCACACTTTTCAGCTCGGCGCTGACGGCAATGGAATCGACCTCCCCCTTCGCGCCGCCGTAACCGGTCATGCTGTTGATCATTTCATGTACCTCGCAATTTTCTCTATATAAATCCGAACCATTAAGGACAGGCACCAGTCGTATATGGCAAAGGCCGCCGCCCCCATGAGGCAGAGCGCATACCAGGGCAATGTACTGTCCACGGAAAGCAACGTCCAATATAAAGCGAAGACGACGGCGTACAACGCCAGCTTCATGGCCCATTCCGCCACCCGGCTGCGGGGCCGCTCAAACAGGCTCTTTGCCAGGGGGTAATAGCCGAAAAAGGCCGTATAGGCAATGGTCGCCGTCCCCGGATAGAGCAGAAGCCCCAGCGCCGCCGTTATGGCATAGACTCCCACGCCCCAGCCCCAGCTGTAAAGCATACGGGCCACACAGACCGCAAAGCTGGCCACAGCCAGCAATGCCAAGCTTCCAGTGGGCAGCACCGAAGCCAAAACCAAAAACACCACGCCCAGCGCCGCCAGCAGCGCCAGCCTTGCCAGTCGCCTTGTGGATTCCTTCACGGACTCGCCTCCAAATCAGCAACAGGGGATCAGATCCCCGCCCATCATCTCGCAGCAGCAGTCCGCACAGAGGAGATTGCCACACATATTACAGGCGGTGTCCGCATTGGTCATATTCATATTATACCCAGTGGGACGGTATGCCTGACCGCCCTGGTTCATATACTGCACCGCCTGACGGTATTCCTGGTTCATCGGCTCCATATTGGAGGCAGTACGGAAATAGCGGGACGCCTCATCCATCCAACCCTTGCGCCAGCAGACGCTGCCCATCAGGTAATTCCATTCTGCGTCGTGAACGGTGATGTTATTGAGCATAGCCTCCGCCTGGGCCAGGTTATTGGCGTTGATAAGCGCCCGTATCTGGGCATAGGCGGCGTTGCTCCCCGTCTGAGAGCGCTGCTGATAGCCCGTGTTATAGCTCCCGCGCTGCTGCCGGTAGGCGCTTCCGCCGTTATAAGCGTTCCCGCTACCATAGGTATTTCCGTTGCCTCCCTGCTTCCGGCTTTTGGTGATTTCATCATACGCCTCGTTGATTTCCTTCATCTTCTCAGAGGCCAGGTCAGCCAGGGGGTTATCGTGATAGTTGTCGGGGTGGTACTTTCGCGCCAGGTCTCGATAGGCCTTTTTGACCTCCTCATCGCTGGCGTTGGGAGAAACGCCCAATACACTATAAGGATCGTTCATAACTTGCTCCGTTCTCTTTTTGGGTGGCGCCATGTACCGGCAAAAACCGCCTGTGTCACAGCAGGCAGCCCCACATAAATAATATTGGAAATAATCTCTGAATAAGGAGACGGCTCCAAAAGCGCCCATGCAGCGGAAATGCTGTTGTGAGAACACTGAAGCGTCAGGCGCAGAGCCGCCTCATCCTGCTGGGAAAGCTTCCCATTTTCCAGATGAAAGCGATAGCACAGGGGATTATAGCCGCCGTTTTTTTCATCCTGAGCCAGATCGTCCGCCGCGTCCAGAAGGTACACAATTCGCCCCAGATGGTATAAAAGCTCCCCCAATATCCGCGACCGTTCTCCCGTTCCGCACTCACCGGCGGCCCGCAGGATGGACGCGAAAGCGTCCGCCGTTTCATCTAGGCTTGGGCTTTTGGCATCCTCCAGATGATTGAGACGTTCCATTTGGGCCTGTGTCTCCGCCGCGAAATCAGGTCGGCGGCCCGCCGCCTTTTTATAGGCCCGGTAAAATATAAGACAGGCGGCCCGGTACAGCAGACTTTTGAAAAAGCGCTCATCCCGCACCCCGTCCCGAAGCTTCCACCAGGCCAGAATCACGGTCTCATCCGCCGCTACGTCCAGCTCTGAACAGGAACTCAGACAGGGATATTTTCGCAGGGGATGCACCGGGCAGCGTTTGCTGCATATTATCTCCTCTTCTTCCCCTGCTAACAGCATGGCAAGGAAGGTGAAATCATAATTCACAAGCAGGCGGCATATCGGCCCGTATCGATGGCGCAGATGGTGGCACAGACCACAGTACACGCCTCGATAGCGCTGGTATTCCTTTACCTTCAGCTCACCCTTTTCCGGGCGGACATAGCCATACATTAGCGGCAGTAGCCGGTGATTTGGAAGCTGACCTGCTTCCGTCGGCGGCCCAGGATAACGGCAAGACCTCCCCCAAGGAGCAGCCCCGCCACACTGACAGCCACACAGCCGCCCTGTGCCAGACCAAGTCCGGCACCAACAGCATATCCGGCGAAAAAGAACGCCAGGGGCATAAGATATATCAGCGCCGCCGCGCTCATAATGCCGCCGGTGCTGCTCTCCAGCACCACACGGTCGCCCGGCTTCGCGTAAACAAGATTATCTGCCGGGACAACAAGGCGGTTTGCATATATACACGCCTCACAGCTCCCGCAGTGACCGCCGCAGGCAGTTCCCCTCTCCACGGCTACCTCTGCCTGGCCTCGTTCCAGCAGCTTTGTTACCACTCCGTTTTGCGTCATGACTGCTCCTCGGCCTCCTCCACCGCTATTTGGATATAGATTATGTAATCACCCACAGCTCCGGCGTCGTCGAAGCCGTCCACATAAATTGTCACCGGCACACGGGATGTGGTTGTCACATCCGTCAAATCCGCCACCGCCCGGATATTATTCGCGGAAATCTGGCTTAGCGTGTCAGACGAAGCGCGGATGGTAACGACAAGGTTTTGCGTCAGAATACTGGCCGTATAGCCAGAAGGCAGGTTTATATAGCTCAGGTTCGTCACAGAGAACACAGCGCTCTCCAGCCCAGTAAACTCAAGGCTCACTGTGGCGGTGGTCTCCCCGGAAAGACATTCCGCTCCGTCCGGCAATACAATGGTGTATTCCGTTGTGGGGAAGGACAGAAAGTCCGACAGATCGATAGTCGCCAGCGTGATGGTGTTAATGCTCTCCAGGGTGGCGGTGTCTCCCGCCAGGGTGATTGTCGTGGGGCTGATGGTCTTTATCACATTGTCACTGGTCGCGCCGCCGCCATCCACCAACGCCACATCCAGAGCCACCGTCTTGACCATGCTGACCGGCACGGTGACAGTTACTGTATCCGTATCTACAGTCAAATCATCAAAGGAGAGAGTTTCTCCTTCAGAATCAATAAAGGTATAATTGGCCGTGGCAGTAAAGGTTGTGCTAACATCGTCTCTGTCTACTATCACCTGGGCGGCGGCAATCTGACTCAGCTCCTCCTCCGGCCCGATAACGGTCACATAGCTGGGATCAAAGGTCATCTGATCGGAGTCAATAGCGTATCCGTCTGCCACAGTTCCCGCAAAGGAACCCGTGAATTCCACCACCTGTGTGGCAAGCTTGCTTATCTGCAGCCCCACGGTCTGAGGCGATTGGGATACGATCTCAATATTGCTGCTGTTGACCGAGCTGGGATAGGACAGGGTATAGGCCATGGTGCGGTAGCCCGCTCTGGTGACGCTGGAGAGATTTACCACAGCCTTCAGGTCAGAGCTTGTCAGCTTGCCAAGCTCCCGGCGACTTCCGCTTAATGTGACGGTAACAGTGGTATTTTCCTCCTCTGAAATAATCAGACTAAGGGAGTCACGCATGGTGTCCTCCCCTGAATAAGTGACTTCTACGCCATAAAAGGTGTGGGTAATCGCGGAACCGTAGTTAGAGGTATAGTATACCCAAACAATCACGGCAATGATTAGAGAAACAACGACCCAGAAAACATTGCTTCCGCCCTTGACGCCGCGTTTTTTATTCGTCTCCTTCGTTTTCCCCATGTTTTTTCTCCTTTTTACGTCTAAGCCTATCTCGCAGTGTGGCACGTTCGTTTGGCTCGTCCGCCGGAAGAAGCTCCCTCCGCAAAAGCATTTCAAAGGTGTCCGGGGAAAGGTGTCGCTTCAAAAGACCGTCTACCGCCACGCTGATGCCTCCTGTCTCCTCTGAGACAATAACCACCACCGCGTCGGAATGTTCGCTCATGCCAATGCCCGCCCGGTGGCGCATACCAAGCTCTCTGCTCAGGTTGGCGTTTTTTGACAGAGGCAGCATACAGCCCGCCGCTGCAATGCGTCCATCCTTCACAATGACCGCCCCGTCATGCAGGGGAGATTTGTCAAAAAAAATGTTTTTCAAAAGCTCTGTGGATACAATGGCATCCATGGCCGTGCCGGAGGATAGCTGCTCATCCAAGCGGTTATATCGCTCAAACACAATCAGGGCGCCCGTCCGGCTCTTTGACATATCCTCGCAGGCATAAACCGTCTGCATAATGACATTTTCCAGCGCCTGACTGCCCCAGTCTCTGCCTAAAAACGAAAACATGGGATTGGAACCAACGCGTTCCAGAGCGCGGCGAATCTCCGGCTGGAACAGCACCACCACCGCTATGATACCGATGCTGAACACCTGCTGGAGAATGAAGCTTGTCACCGTCAGGCCCAAAACGCTGGACAGCCATAGAGCGATAATCAAAATCAGGATGCCCCGCGCCACCTTTGTGGCGTTCGTCCGCCGGATGAAGGCGAGGATGGCATAGATGGCCGCAGCAACCAGCAGGGTGTCTACCACATCGTACCACTGCATAGACAGTATGTATTTGGCGTTATCCACCAAGTCGGACAAAAAGGTATTCATGCGGCAGCCTCTCTCATTGGTTCTTTACGGACAAATGTATTCTTTGTCAATATACTATTATAGCTCAGACGGGCCAATATATCAACTAAATTTTCTTCACAAAATATCCCATCGTTCGAATATATCTATTCGGTATCCACTGGTAGCGGCTGCCCATTGGCCATCTGGCCCTGCTTTTCTGGATAACCGCAGCCGCAGTATTCCTGCCGGTAAAGGCCATACTCCTTAGAAAGCTGGATAGAACGTAGGTAGCCGTTACGTTTTTTGAAATCCGAAGGCAGCCACTTAACACCGTATTTTTGCCCCAGGCCCTCCCCAATCTGGTTTATCAGCGGGGCATTTTTATGAGGGCTAACTGTCAGTGTAGTGCCAAAATAATCGAAACTCGCCTCCGCCGCCTGCTTTGCCGTTTCTTCCAAGCGGAGCTGAAAGCAAACGGTACACCTTGCCCCGCCCTCCGGCAGACTTTCCATGCCCCGGACAGCCTGTTCAAATACCGGCCCCTGCCAGTCCTGCTCACGCAGCGTCGGCGGGTGTTCCATGGGCATGGCCGATAAAAGCTGCTTAAGCGTGGCAAACCGCCGGTCATATTCGGCCTCCGGGCGAATGTTGGGGTTATAAAACAGCAGTGTCACATCAAAATACTGTGTGATATATTCCAGCACATAACTGGAGCATGGCCCACAGCAACTCTGCAGCAGCAGCCTGGGTCGTCCATCCAGACCCGCGATTACTTCATCCAAGTCCTTTTGATAATTTCTGTTCGCCATTCCTGCACTCTCCATTTTTCTCTATCATAGCATAACTTTAACCAAAACGTAACCCTTTTGACCGCAACGTCCCTTATAATAGTATGGTTGATTGCATAATGAAGATGGACACTTGAAAAAGAAAATCCATAGTGAT
>JAJQCH010000073.1 GCA_021202795.1 Oscillospiraceae bacterium | reverse complement strand
ATCACTATGGATTTTCTTTTTCAAGTGTCCATCTTCATTATGCAATCAACCCTTTCTTTCAAATGTAAAGGTTTGCAGAAACTGCTTGGCTCGGAGCGTCTGCGGGGCGGTGAAGAAGGTGTCGGGCGGGCCGCTCTCCACAAAATTTCCTCCGTCCAGGAACATTACCCGATCCGCAATGGCTCTTGCAAACTGCATCTCATGCGTTACAATCAGCATGGTGCGGCCCTGTTCGGCCAGATTCAGAATGACCTCCAGCACCTCCCGCACCATTTCCGGATCCAGAGCGGCGGTCACTTCATCAAATAGAAGAATCTCCGGATGCATACATAAGGCCCTGACAATGGCCACCCGTTGCTTCTGGCCGCCGGAAAGCTGTCGGGGATATTGATCCGCCTTTTCTGAAAGACCCACTCGTGCGAGCAGGGCCTGCGCTTCCGCTGTGACCTCTGCCTTAGGGCGTTTCTGCACCTTAGTGGGCGCCAGAAGAATATTGTCCAGCACCGTCATGTGGGGGAACAGGTCATAGCTTTGGAATACCATGCCGATTTTCTGGCGCAGGGCGCTCAGATTTTTGCTCTCGGCGGAAACAAGCTCGCCCCGCAGCCGTATCTCTCCGCCCTGAATCGGCTCCAGGGCGTTAATACATCGCAGAAGCGTACTCTTTCCGCAGCCGCTTGGCCCCACGATTACAATGACCTCGCCCTGGTAAACCTGAAAGCTCAGACCGTCCAGCACTGTGGTATCGTCGTAGCGCTTGACCAGATTTTCCACAGTTAAAATCGGTTCTGCCATGGCTTTATTCCCATTTCCTTTCCAGATATTTTGCCAGCAGACTGATGGGCCAGCAGGCCAAAAAATACATCAGGAACACCACCAGGTAGACGCCGAAGGCCGCGTTGGGGCTGCTGGTGCGGTTGGCCTCAATAATCTGCTGAGCCACCTTCAGAACCTCCACCACGCCGATCATTACAATCAGGCTGGTGGTCTTTATCATGCGCGTGATAAGATTGATGGACAGCGGTATCAGCCGACGCACGGTTTGGGGCAGGATAACATGGCGATAGGTCTGGGGTCGGGTCAGACCCAGCGCAGTGGCGCTTTCATACTGGTGAGCAGGAATGCTTTCCAGCGCGCCTCGGACAAGATCGCTCATCTCAGCGGTACCCCATAGGGTGAATACGATGACGGAAGAAAGCTCCCCTGACAAGTTCCACCCAAATGCCCGCGTGGTGCCGAAATATACCAGAAACAGCAGCACAAGCTGGGGCATAATGCGGATAAACTCCAGATAAACGCGCAGGATTGCCCGACAGATTGGGTTTTTCCAGGTCATCAGCGCGCCCAGCAGAATACCCAGAGGAATACTGAGCGCCACGGAAATCAGACTGATTTTCAGGGCAACGCCCAGACCGCCCAGCAGCCGAATAAAATTCTTGCCCTTCAGCAGAACGTCAAGACCCAAATCCGGCATAACGCAGCCTCCTCTCCAGAAGCCGCCCCAGCAGGGATACCGGCAGCAGAATCAGCAGATAGAAAACCACCAGCAGAAACAGGCTTTCCGTCGTCTTGGCATACAGTCCTATTAAGTCTTTGGCGGTGAACATCAGATCCATCAGACTGATGGCGCTGAATACACTTGTCTCCTTCAGAAGGAAAATGACGTTTGCCATAAAGGCGGGAATGCTTACGGAAAAGGCCTGGGGGAAAATCACATAGCGCATGGTTTGGAGTCGGGTCAGGCCCAGACTGTAAGCGCTTTCCTCCTGAATGGAGGATACCGATTCGATACCGCTGCGGAATGCCTCGGCCATGTAGCTGCCGCCCAGGAAGGCCAGGCCGAACACCCCGCAGGTGGCTGCGTCGGTCATGATGCCGATTTTAGGCAGACCATAATAGATAAAAAACAGTTGAATCAGCAGCGGCGTGTTGCGGCTGACCTCGATATAGGCGCTCACGATTTTGCGCAGAACCGGAACTTTATAATACTGCGTCAGCGTACAGAGAAGGCCGATGACGATGGAAACAGCGATTCCCGCGAAGCCGATACGAACCGTCAGTAGCGCCGCCTCCCGATAGAGAGGAAGATAGGTTGTTATAAACTCCCAGTTCACGCCCGCCGCCTCCTTCTGTCATATTCCGCCGCTGTGCAGGCGGTTCGATGGGAACCGATGGGTGAAATATAGCACGTTTTACCTACTAAGTCAATGTGTAAAATAGGTTAATCGGTCGGTTTTGTACAAAATGACATAATTTAAACAACAGAAGCGCAATATTTTATTGAAAAATGACAAAAAACTGCAAAAAAATAACGCCGCCCACTGCCGGTCGGCGTTATTGGCATTACTCTCTGAATTTTCTTTCGTAGCAGCTTTTGTCAAGGACCGTGGACAGCTCGGTCAGAATGTTGTCCATGCTCTTGCTGTGATAGCTGACAGAGGGGGATTTCAAAATGTCGGACACGCGCAGGGGAAGGGAAATGCGCACAGAAGCGCCGCGGCCAGGCGTGGTATCTATAATCAGAGTGCCGCCGTGACGTCTGGCAATGCCGCTGGCAACACGAAGGCCCAGTCCGATGCCAGAGGTGGTGTCGGTCAGGCTTCTGGGGGCAAGGCCGGACAGCTTGGCGGGGTCGATGCCGTCGCCGGTGTCCTTTACGGATATGACAAAGCGGCTGCCCTGCCGGGCGAGGGTGACTTCGATCACGCCGCCGGAGGGCATATGGGCAATGCTGTTGGACATAAGGTTCAGCAGCATGACCTCGATCTGATCCGCATCCAACTGGGTGAGATAGTCGTCAGGCTCGGCATGAAAACGAACGGAGATGTGTTCGCCAATGAGTTGATCTACCGTGTCGCACAGGTCGCGGCAAAGCTTCTTTAAATCCTCAACGCGATCGTTGCAGGGCAAAATCTTCCGCTGAATGTTGGAAGCAGCGCCCATATGCTCGCACAGCCGCTTCATGCGGTAATAGCTGCGGTACAGGGCGCAGGTGTAATTTTTAAGCGGAAGGCTCTCCTCCGCATTGGTCTGCTCTGTAATCGCGTCGATGGCGATCTTGGCCGTCATCAGGGAGGCGGCCAGCTCCTCGGAGGGCTGGGGAAAGCCGGAGGCGCGATTTTCCTCAGGAAAAACTGCGCAGACCAGAGAAAAATCGCCCTGACGGGTTATGCTTACCTCCGCCTGCTGTCCTTTCAGATCCAGAAAGGCGGTAAAATTCTCCGATGTATTGGAGAGAACATAATCCGGCAGAAATCCTTTGACCGACATTCCAGGGCAAAGACTAAGAACGGTTTTGGCGATCGGATTGACAAAGGAGATGACGTCGTCTTTTATGCCCCATACAGCGTCGCGGCTCATCTCAAACAGCGAACCAAGGGCTTCAGGCTGGATATTCATAGTCATACTTATTTTTATGAAGGAGTCTCCTTTACTATTCACGGGAATCTATCGACGTTATAATCAGCCTTCTGCGGCTACTGTAATCATAGCAAATTTTGAATGAAAGGACAATCATTTTTGACGAAAAATGCAGATTTTTGCGGAGAGGCTCCGTGGAATCCGGCAAAAGATGATATTTTTAACAAAGCTGTGTTTAAATGGTTCCTAACAACTTGCATAGCCGGTTGAATCCTGTTATAATGCACATTGTACAACAATCGGAGAGGTGTAAGGATTGTGAAAAGAGAATTTATTCCCCCTGTTTTCAGTATTCTTCTTATGGCGTTTTGCATTTGTGATGCTTGGCGTGCTTGCTGTGTTTATGTTGATATGGATTCTCTCGGAATTCATTGGGCGTCATGATTTCCCTTGGGGGATTCCAAGGGTGCTTCGGGGACTCTATCAGTTTGCGCTGGTGGGGATCATTGAGATGATGGCTTCGCTGCTTATTGGATCGAGCCTGTATGAAACATCCGAGAAGGTATACAGGATATTCAGGGGAGCCGCACCTGTCCTGCTGGGGATTTTTGTGCTTGTTGCATTCTTTTCCATAGTGTCTGCCCTGCCGGGGAAGGTGGGAACAGCGCCGGAAGAGCCAAGCGACGCGGATCAGGTCGCCACTGTGCTGTTCGGCGCGGCATACGCCGATCATAAAATCGGGCAGGCGGAGTCTGACGCGGCCTGGGCGGCAGAGCAGGCAGATCGGGCGGCGAAGGAGGCGATTCAGGCCAGAGCCTACGAAAAATACGGGATGCGAGGGCAGGTAAACAGGGATAACACTGCGTGGAGGCCGGACGATTCCTCCGATTGGCAGAAAAAGCTTTAACGCCGTGCTTTCGGGAAGCCGCTGTGTTCATCGGAAAATACTCCCAGCGATTGCCAGCGGAAGTCTCGCGGAAAAAGAATTTTAATTTTTTGCAAATTGCAAGTGCAAGTTGGACACTCGGTAGAATGAATTTATGAACCT
>JAJQCH010000188.1 GCA_021202795.1 Oscillospiraceae bacterium | reverse complement strand
AAATCACTATGGATTTTCTTTTTCAAGTGTCCATCTTCATTATGCAATCAACCATGAATTAAAGGAGGATATTTCAAATGGAATATGTACAGTTGAACAATGGGCTGAAAATGCCAATGCTCGGATATGGCGTTTATCAGGTAACAAAGGACGAATGTGAGAGATGTGTTCTGGACGCTCTGCACACTGGTTACCGTCTAATCGACACAGCACAGAGCTACTTCAATGAAGAGGAAGTCGGTAACGCAATCGTGAAATCAGGCATTCCGAGAGAGGAGATTTTCTTGACATCCAAAGTCTGGGTTGAACATTACGGATACGAAGAAACAAAAGCATCCGTCTATGAATCTATGAGAAAACTTCAGACAGAATATATTGACTTGATGCTTCTGCACCAGCCTTTCAGTGATTATTATGGTGCATACCGTGCGTTGGAGGAACTGTATCAAGAGGGCGTTTTGAAAGCGATTGGCGTGTCGAATTTTTATCCTGATAGATTAGTGGATATTGCGAATTTCGCTAATATTGTCCCAATGGTGAATCAGGTGGAAACGCACGTTCTCAATCAACAGACGGAAGCCAAAAAGTGGATGGATAAATACGAAGTACAGATTGAGGCATGGGCGCCGTTCGGCGAAGGTAAGGGCGGACTTTTTGAAAATCCTGTCCTTGTAGAAATTGGTGCAAAGTATAAGAAAACACCCGCTCAGGTCATGTTGCGTTGGAATATACAACGTGGCGTAATTGTGCTGCCGAAGTCTACACATTTGGAGCGTATGAAACAGAATTTCAACGTGTTTGATTTTGCACTCGGTGACGATGATATGGCTGCAATTTCGGCGTTGGATACGAAAACCAGCGCGTTTTTCTCTCACTATGATCCAAACATGGTAGAATGGTTTGCAAAAATGGTTGAAGAACGCAAATCGCAGCATGACAGTACGGAAGAAAAGAAAAACTGGTAATATAATATAAAAAGAGCGGCTTTAACAGCCGCTCTTTTTTCATGTCCATTTGGAGGTGATTACAGCGGAGGGGCGCTTTGTCGTTTGCGGCAATCTATGCTTCTATGCTATAATATGCCGTAACAAATCGTCGAGTTCGAGGTATGGACATGGATAAGCACGCCGTTTTGCGGGAATATTTTGGCTATACGGACTTTCGGCCCGGACAGGAGGCACTGATTGACGGGATATTGTCAGGGCGGGATGTGCTGGGCGTCATGCCCACCGGCGGGGGCAAGAGCCTTTGTTATCAAGTCCCGGCGCTGGTGCTGGACGGGGTGACGCTTGTGGTGTCCCCGCTTATATCGCTGATGAAGGATCAGGTGACGGCGCTGCAAAAGGCCGGCGTAAGCGCCGCTTATATCAACAGCTCTCTTTCCTCGGAGGAGCTGCGGCTTGCCTATCAGCGCATGGGTCAGGGGCAGTATAAAATCGTCTATATCGCTCCGGAGCGCCTGGAGGGAGATGGGTTCATTTCTCTCGCGAGAAGGTTGAATATTGCTCTGCTGGCGGTGGACGAGGCCCACTGCATTTCCCAGTGGGGCCAGGATTTCCGGCCCAGCTATCTGCGGATACCTGACTTTGTGGAGCGGCTTTCCCGCCGCCCGCCTGTTGCGGCCTTCACCGCGACGGCCACGAGCCGGGTGCGGGAGGATATATGCCAGCGTCTGATGCTGGAGGAGCCTGTCCAGGTCGTCACCGGCTTTGACCGGCCTAACCTGTACTTTGACGTTCTCCGCCCAAAGAGCAAGCTGAAAACCATGTGCGGCCTGGTGGAGGAACGCCGGGGGAAAAGCGGCATCGTCTACTGCTCCACCCGCTCCGCCGTGGACAAGGTATACGAAGCTCTGCGGGAGCGGGGCGTCCCCGCCACCCGCTATCATGCCGGACTGACCCAGGAGGAGAGAAAGAAAAACCAGGAGGATTTCATCTATGACCGCCGCCCGGTATGCGTGGCCACCAACGCCTTCGGCATGGGGATAGACAAGTCGAACGTCAGCTTTGTTATCCACTATAATATGCCCATGAGTCTGGACGCTTATTACCAGGAGGTAGGACGAGCCGGAAGGGACGGGGAACCGGCGGACTGCGTCCTGCTCTATTCACCCGGCGATATACAGACCGCAAAATATCTCATCCAAAATGGCCGGGATAACGAGGCCCTCTCCGACTTGGAGCTAGAGCAGGCCATCCGGCAGGATATGGTGCGGTTGGAGGACATGATCGGCTACTGCAAGACCGGCGGGTGCCTGCGGGGGTATATCCTGCGTTATTTCGGTCAGGATGCCCCGGAAAACTGCGGCAACTGCGGCGTATGTTGCGGGGAGAGCGAAACCACGGACGCCACCCGACAGGCGCAGATGGTGCTTTCCTGCGTCTGGCGCATCAAGGACAAGCTGGGTTACAATGTGGGCGCGCTGCTCCTGGGGCGGGTGCTTCTGGGCAGTCAGGACAAGCGCGTCCTGGAGCTGGGCCTCAACGAGCTTTCCACCTACGGCCTGATGAAGAGCTATGGAAAGAGTCAGATTCGGGACATCATCGACCAGTTGGAGGGCCAGGGCTATCTGTATGCAGACCCCTATCACGGGGGCGTCAGCCTGACCAGCCGGGCCGGAGCCGTTCTGTATCACGGGGAAAGGGTTTACCTTCGTCTCCAGACCGCTTCGCCCGCGCCGGAGAAAGCCGCGCCCGGAACAAAATCGGTCTCCGCACCGGCGAACAGCGATCTTCTTGACCGCCTGAAAGCCCTGCGGCTGGAGCTTGCCAGGCAGGAAGATGTTCCCGCTTATATCGTCTTTTCTAACGCTACGCTGGCCGATATGGCCGCCAAAGCGCCCCGCACCATGGAGGAATTTCTGTCCGTCTCCGGGGTGGGGCAGGTCAAGGCCCAGCGATACGGCGCACCGTTTTTGCAGGCCATCGGGGAATTTTACGAGGAGAATAATAGGGAAGACGAATGATTTGATTGGCATTATACAAATGACGAGTGTAAAAGAACCGCAGCTCCGGCTTAGCCGGAGCTGCGGTTCCTTGGTGTGCAGGGAGCAAAAAGGCGAAAAATCAGATTGGCTGCCTTATAAATTATCAGAAATCGAACAATGTCATTTGGCTGGTCTCCGGCATATCGCCGAAGGCGCCCAGCTTCCGCAGAGCCTCGATGTGGGCGGAGCTGACCTTGGGGCAGGCCGCCGCAAGCTCCTCCACGGAGACAAAGGAATCTTTTTCCTCTCTGGCGCGGGCCAGATCCATGGCCGCTGTGTCTCCCAGGCCGGAAACGGCCACAAAGGGTACCCGCAGCATTTTGTCACCCTCCGGCAGGAATTTGAAGGCGTCCGATTTATACAGGTCGATGGGCGCAAACTCAAAGCCCCGCATATAAAACTCATACACCATTTCCAGGGAGGTGTAGAGATCCTCCTCCTTGCCGGTCAGCTTGGGGGCGGCCTTCAGCTCCTTTATCTTCTGCCTGACCCGATTCAGGCCCCCGGTCATCATGGCGGCGTCGAAGCCGTCCTTCTGGCTCCGGCGGTAGAACAGCGCGGAATAGAAGGCCAGAGGGTAATGCACCTTATACCAGGCGATGCGGAAGGCCATCAGCACATAGGCCACCGCGTGGGCCTTGGGAAACAGGTATTCTATCTTGTGGCAGGACTCGATGTACCACTCCGGGACGTTATGCTCCCGCATGGCCTGTTCCTGCTCCTCGGTGAGCTGCTTGTTTTTCTTGCGGACGTTCTCCATGGACTTGAAGGCGGTGTTGGCGTCGATGCCCATGCTCATAAGATAGAGCATGATGTCGTCCCGGCAGCCGATGGTCTCGGACACGCTGGCGGTCTTGGAGCGGATCAGATCCTGGGCGTTTCCAAGCCACACACCGGTGCCGTGGGAATAGCCGGACAGCCGCACCAGCATATCGAATTTATCCGGCTTGGTGTCCACCAGCATTTGCCGGGTGAAGCCGGTGCCAAACTCCGGGATGCCGATGGAGCCGGTCTGCCCGATGATGGGGTCGTCCTCCGGCACACCCAGGGCCTTGGGGGTGGAAAACAGGCTCATGGTTTCCGGGTCGTCCAGGCGGATGGTCTTGGCATCCGTGCCGGTGAGTTTTTCCAGCATATTGATCATGGTGGGGTTATCGTGGCCCAACTCGTCCAGCTTCAGAAGGTAGTCCTCCATGAAGTGATATTCCAGGTGGGTCGTGATAATATCCGTGCCGGGGTCGTCCGCCGGGTGCTGGACGGGGCAGAAGTCCGTCACGTCCATGTCCTGGGGTATAATGACCAGGCCGCCGGGGTGCTGGCCTGTGGTTCGCTTCACGCCCACAAGGCCCTGGGCCAGCCGGTTCATCTCCGCCTGATTCATCTCCAGGCCACGATCCTCGGCGTACATCTTCACATAGCCGAAGGCGGTCTTGTCCGCAATAGTACCCACCGTTCCGGCCTTAAACACATGGTCGGCCCCGAACAGGGTGCGGGTATAGGCGTGGGCCTGGGCCTGATATTCCCCGGAAAAGTTCAGGTCAATATCCGGCACCTTGTCGCCCTTGATACCAAGGAACGTGGCGAAGGGGATGTCGAACCCCTCCTTGCTCAGCTCCTGCCCGCAGTTGGGACAAATCTTATCCGGCATATCCGCGCCGCAGCCGTAGCCCTTGCCGGACTCAAAATCCGTGTAATAGCAGTTGTGACAGAGGTAGTGGGCGGGCAGGCTGTTTACCTCCGTGATGCCGGAGAGATACGCCACCAGACTGGAACCCACGCTGCCCCGGCTGCCCACCAGATAGCCGTGGGCGTTGGAGTCCGCCACCAGCTTTTGGGCGGACATATAGATGACGTCGAAATGGCGGCTCAGGATGGTGTTCATCTCATTTTCCACCCGGTCGGTGATGATCTTCTCCGGGTGATCGCCGTAAAGCTCCTTCAGCCGCCCGTACACCAGCTCCTTTAGCTGGCCGTCGGAATTTTCAATGACCGGCGGATAGAGCCGCAGCTCCGGCAGCAGTTCAACCTGGCCCTCGATCATATCCGCCACAAGGTTGGTGTTCGTCACCACCACCTCGTAGGCCTTTTCCTCCCCCAGGTAGTCAAACTCCCGCAGCATTTCCTCCGTGTTGCGGAAGTACAGGGGCATATCCTGGTCGGCGTCGGAAAATTTCTTGGCGTTTAGGAGAATGTGCCGGTATATCTCGTCCTCCGGCTCCATGAAATGCACGTCCCCGGTGGCGCATACCGGCTTTCCCAGCTCCTCCCCAAGCTGAATGACCCGGCGGTTCATGTCCTGGAGCTGCTCCACGGACTGGGCCATGCCGTTATTGAGCATAAAGGCGTTGTTGGCGATGGGCATGATTTCAAAATAATCATAAAACTCCCCAATGCGCCGCAGCTCCGCCCGGCTTCGGTTTCTGGCCACGGCCTGGAACAGCTCTCCCGCCTCGCAGGCGGAGCCGATGAGAAGGCCCTCACGGTGCTGCATCAGCAGGCTTTTGGGAATGATCGGCACCTTGCGGAAATGCTCCAAGTGGCTTTTGGAGATCAGCTCGTACAGATTTTTCAGCCCCACCCGGTTTTTCACCAGTAGGGAGATGTGCCGTGTGCGGGGGTGCCGGCCCGCCTTTTTCCGCAGGGCGAAGCACAGGTCGTTTACCTCGCCCAGGCGGGAGGCCCCCTTTTCCCGGAGCATGGGGATGAATTTTTGCAATATCCGCCCGCAGACCAGGGCGTCGTCCGAGGCCCGGTGGTGCTGGAAGCCGGGCAGACCCAGCCGGTCGGATACGATGTCCAGCTTGAATTTCCGCAGATCGGGCAGCAGCGCCTGGGCCAAGGCCAGGGTGTCGATATAAAGGGGCTGGAAGGGGCGCCCCATCCGTTCCGCCGCAGCGGAGATAAAGCCCACGTCAAAATCCGCGTTGTGGGCGCAGAGGGGCCGTCCCGCCGCGAAATCCAGAAAGGCCCCCACGGCTTCGGCCTCCTCCGGGGCGTCGAACACGTCCCGGTCGGTGATGCCGGTCAGGTGCTGAATGTTCAGGGGGATAGGCATACCGGGGTTCACAAAGGTCTGGAACCGTTCTCCCGGCTTTCCGTCCGGGCCGAACACCACCGCGCCGATCTCCGTGATGCGGTCGGTCTGGTCGGACAGGCCGGTGGTCTCGATGTCGAAGGCCACATATTCCCCGTCCACCGGGCCGTCCCCTTCTCCGCGAACGGCGGCGGCCTCGTCCATGTCGTTTATGTAATAGCCCTCCATGCCGTATATGACCTTCACGCCCTTGGCGGCTTTGGAGGCGGCGGGAAACGCCTGGGCTACGCCATGGTCGGTGATGGCCACGGCGGGCATACCCCAGTCCGCCGCCCGCTTCACCGCGCCAGCCGGGTCGGTCAGGGCGTCCATGGTGGACATCTGGGTGTGCAGATGCAGCTCCACCCGCTTCACCGGGGCGTTGTCCGGGCGCAGGGGAGGGGCCTCCGCTGTCTGGATATGACGGGGTTCCAGCTCCACCTCTTTGCTGTAGCTGTTGAATTTCATGGTCCCGGAAACGGTCAGATACATCCCCGGAGAAATCTTGTCAACGATGGACTGATCCTCCTCCTTGGGGATGAACTTGGACACCCGCACGCTGCCGGTACCGTCGGTCATGTCAAACTGCAAAACCGACGCGCCAAGCTTCTGAATGGCCCGGCTCTCCGCCGCAAACACCCTGCCGGAGACGATGACCGTTTTCTGCTCAGGGCTTGCGCTGCACATGGCCGTCGGCAGGCCCTTGATGGCCTTTCCCATCAGCACGGAGCCGCTTTTCTTCTCCCTCTTGGGGGCGGCCTTCTGCTCCTGGGGCCAGGTGGCGGACAGGGTGACGGCCCGCAGGCCGTATTCCTGCGCCAGCCTCCACTCCAGGGAGGAAACCTCCGCCGGAGCGGGCATGGAGGGGAACCGGGCCTGAACGGTCATATCCATGCGGTCACGGTTCACAGTGGCGGAGAGAACGCTGGCGGGGCCAAGGTTCCCATAGCTTTTGTCGATCCCCTCGCAGCAGGGGAACATATCTAAAAACGGAATCGCGTCCAAGGCTTATGTATTCCCTCCTTCGCGCTCTATCAGCTCCATCAGGCGGTCTAAAAGCTGGGCCTCCGGGATTTTCGTCGCCACGACCTGCCCCTTCATGAAAAGGCTGCCGAAGCCCCTGCCTCCGGCTACGCCGAAATCGGCCTCTCTGGCCTCGCCGGGGCCGTTCACCTCGCACCCCATGACCGCCACGGTGATGGGCCTGTCCAGGCCGGACAGCCGTTCCTCCGCAGCCCGCGCCAGGGAGATCAGGTCAATCTGTGTCCGTCCGCAGGTGGGGCAGGAAACGAACCGCACGCCGCCCTTTCGCAGGCCGCAGGCCCGCAGGATGGCAAGACCGGCCCTGACCTCCTCCGCCGGGTCGGCGGTCAGGCTGACCCGGATGGTGTCTCCGATGCCCTCCATGAGCAGGGTGCCGATACCAACGGCGGAGTTCACAAGCCCGCCGTAGCTTGTCCCCGCCTCGGTGACGCCCACATGGAGGGGGCAGTCGAACCGCTCCGCCGCCAGGCGATAGGCGGCTACTGCCGTCGGCACGTCCGACGCCTTGACGGACAGGGCCACGTCCTGAAAATCCGTCCTGGCCAGGGCCTCCAACTCCAGGGCCGCGCTCTCCACCAGCGCTTCCGCCGTGGGGCCGCCGTATTTCGCCAGCACGTCCTTTTCCACGGAGCCGGAGTTGACCCCTACCCGGATGGGAATCTCCCGCTCCTTGCAGGCGCGGGCCACCGCCGCCACCTTATCAGCAGAGCCGATGTTACCGGGATTGATGCGCACGGCGGAGACGCCAGCCTCCGCCGCCAGCAGGGCCAGCCGGTAGTCGAAGTGGATGTCCGCCACCACCGGCATGGGAGCCTGGGCCATGATGTCCTTCAGGGCGCGGGCCGCCGATTCATCCGGCACGGCCACCCGGATAATGTCGCACCCCGCCGCCGCCAGCGTACGCATTTGGGCCAGAGTGGCCTCAACATCCTGGGTCTTTGTGTTGCACATGGACTGGACGGACACAGGCGCGCCGCCGCCCACGGCTACGCTTCCCACATGAATTTGTCTTGTCTGCTCTCTTTTCATCGCTTTCTCTCCCTATCCTGAGATGATGCGCACAATGTCGTTATACATCACAAACACCATCAGGCCCATCAGCAGCACCAGTCCGGCGGTGTTGATATACGCCTCGTACTTGGGGTCTATCTTTTTCCTGGTTAATTTTTCCAGCACCCAGGTCACGAGCAGGAAAAATATCCGGCCTCCATCCAGAGCGGGGAGGGGCAGAAGGTTCATCACCGATAGGTTGATGGCGATAAACGCCGCGAGATAGGCAATGTTCAAAAACGCGTCGTAGGTGGTGGCCGATTCCGTCCCCACCTCGGCGATCATGTCCACAATGCCCACCACGCCGGACATCTGGTCAACGCCCACCGCGCCGGTGATCAGGTCTACCAGGCCCAGCCGCACCATGCGCACAAAATCCAGAGCGCAGTACCAGGAATATTTCATCTGGGCTAAAAAGCCGGTCTCCTTTATCCCAAAATATAAGCCGTAGCGCATGACGGCCTCTCCCGTGTCCGGGTCGGTGTATTCCAGGAGGGTGATGTAATAATCCTCCAACGTCACCTTTTCTCCGTCCCGGATGACCACGATGTCCGCATAATCGCTGTCGTTCCGCTCCAGATAGGTGGACACGTCGGAGGAGAAATAAATCCGCTCCCCGTTGATTTTATAGAACGTGTCCCCGACCATCAGGCCGTCCTCTCCCTCGTAGGGGCAGCCGTCCATAAAGCTGGTGATGGTGGGAGTGGTGAAGGCGGAAAGCTGGGAAAAGCAGATGATAATCAGCACAAATCCCAGCAGAAAATTCATAAAGGCTCCTGCCGCAAGGATGATGAGCCGCTTCCATACGGCGGCGTTGGAAAACGCCTGAGGGTCTTCGGAGTCAGCGTCCTCTCCCTCCATGGCGCAGTATCCGCCGATGGGCAGGCACCGCAGGCTTATCTGTGTTCCGCTCTTGCTCTCCTTTGTCCAAATGGCCGGCCCCATGCCGATGGCAAATTCCAGCACCTTCACACCGCAGAGCCGGGCCGCCAGAAAATGCCCCAGCTCGTGAATGGCGATCAGCACGCCGAAGATGACGATGGCCAGCAAAATGTATAACAAAGTACCCATATAAATCCTTTCCGGGGTGATAAAAACGCTGCTTGTGGTATTCTATTCAACTGGAGGGAAAATTATTGAAGTCCCTCCAGCACCTGCCGCCGCGCCTGTTCGTCCGCCGCCAGGATGTCCTCCAGGGTCGGCTCCGCCATGACAGGCCCGGCCTGTACTGCCGCCGCCACCCGGTCATATATCTCATTATAGCCAATTTTTCCCCGCAAAAACAGGCCCACCGCCGCCTCGTTGGCGGCGCTCATCACCGCCGGGGCCAGACCGCCCTGTCGGGCGCAGTCCATGGCCAGGGCGAGGCAGGGGGTGTTTTCCAGATTCGGCGCCTCAAAGGTCATGTCCTTCATCTGCCAGAAATCCAGCCGCTGATAGGGGGATTCGCGCCGCTCCGGCCAGGTCATGGCGTATTGAATGGGCAGGCCCATGTCCGGCACCGCGAGCTGCGCCAGAACCGTGCCGTCGTTCAGCTCCACCATGGAGTGTATGACGCTCTGGGGATGGACGATGATCTGAATATCCTCCGGGGTGACGGAAAACAGGTGCATGGCCTCGATAAGCTCCAGGCCCTTATTCATCATGGTGGCGCTGTCCACGGATATTTTCGCTCCCATGTGCCAGTTGGGATGGCGCACCGCCTGCTCCGGGGTGACGGAGGCGGTCTGCTCTCTTGTCCAGCCCCGGAACGGCCCGCCGGAGCCGGTCAGGAGTATCTTATGAAGCTGGCTCCGCCGCCCCTCCAGGCACTGAAAAATGGCGGAATGTTCGCTGTCCACCGGTAGGATCTCGGCTCCCTGCAACTCCGCCGCCTTCATCACGATCTGTCCGGCACAGACCAGGGTCTCCTTATTGGCAAGGCATATCCGCTTTTTGGCGGCGATGGCGTCCAGGGTGGGCCGCAGTCCCACGGAACCGGACACCGCCGTCACCACGCCCTCGCAGTCGTATACAGCCGCTGCCCGCAGACCGCTCATTCCGTCGCCGATCTCCACGTCCATATCCGCCACGGCGATCTTCAGTTCTTTCGCGGCCTGGGGATCGTACACGGCGGCAAATTTGGGCCGGAACCGGCGGATCTGCTCCTCCAGAAGCTTCACGCTCCGCTGGGCGGTCAGGGCCGTCACCCGGATGCCCAGCCGCTCCGCCGCGTCCAGAGACTGGCGGCCAATGGAGCCGGTGGAGCCAAGGACAGAAACGGAATGTATCATGGTTCTATTCCTCCTGTTTCCCCACGTCGCCATACCGGCGGTTCCGGCTGTGGTAAATCTCGATGGCCTTGTCTATCTCCCGCTCGTCAAAATCCGGCCACAGCACGTCGGAAAACACCATCTCCGTATAGGCCATCTGCCAGAGGAGATAGTTGGAGATCCGCGTCTCCCCGCCGGGGCGGATGAGAAGGTCAGGGTCAGGCACCCCGGCGCTCCAGAGATAGCTGCCGAAGCGCTCCTCTGTAAGCTCCGGGCAGCCCTCCGCCGCCCATTTTTTCGCCGCACGGACGATCTCGTCCCGGCCCCCGTAATTCAGGCAGACGTTCACCTGCCCGCCCTGGTAATTTTTGGATTTTTCCGCGCAGTCCAGGCACAGGGCCTGAAGCTCCGGGCTGAGGGCCGTCAGGTCGCCGAAAAAGCACAGGCGGGTCTGCTCCGCCGCAAGGCCCTCCAGGGCCTCCCCCAGGTACTTTTTCAGCAGACCCATGATGGCCTGCACCTCCTCCAGGGGACGCTTCCAGTTCTCGGTGGAGAAGGCGTACACCGTCAGGTATTCCACCCCGATGCGGCGGCAATATTTGGCGGCGCGGCGGAAGCTCTCCACCCCGGCGGCATGACCGGCGGTGCGGGGCAGGCCCCGCTTTTTGGCCCAGCGGCCATTACCGTCCATAATGATGGCGATATGGCGGGGGGGACTGCCTGCCCCCTCCGCCAATTCCTTTTGTTTTCTTGGACTCATATGGCGAAAAGCTCTTTTTCCTTGGCCTCTGTCAGCTTGTCGATGTCCTTGATGTTCTCGTCCGTAATCTTTTGCAGGTCGCGCTCCAGGATCTTCTGGTCGTCCTCAGTGATCTCTCCGGCCTTGAGCTGCTTTTTGATTTTGTCCATGGCGTCCCGGCGGATGTTCCGCACGGCCACCTTGGCCTCCTCGCCGTATTTACGCACCTGCTTGGCCAGCTCCTTACGGCGCTCCTCCGTAAGCTGAGGGAACACCAGGCGGATGACCCGTCCGTCGTTCTGGGGGTTGATGCCCAGCTCCGAGGTCTGGATGGCCTTCTCGATGCCCTTCAGCACCGAGGCGTCCCAGGGGCTGATGACCAGGGAACGGGGGTCGGGGACGGAGATGGCCGCCACCTGGTTGATGGGGGTGGGAGTACCGTAATAGTCCACCGTGATGCCGTTCAATACGGCTGCGTTGGCTCGGCCTGCCCGGACGGCGTCAAACTGGCCGGTAAGGAAGTCCTTCGCCTTCTTCATTTTGTCCTCAAATTCCTTTAGCTCTGCTTTCAGTTCCATGGGTAGTCCTCCTAATCAGTATTGTTTCAGGCGTTTGCGCTGTTATTCCACGATTGTTCCGATGCGCTCCCCGCACACCACCTGGACGATGTTCTCCGGGGGATTCAGGGCGAATATCATAGTAGGGATGGCGTTATCCTGCAGCAGGCAGGCTGCGGTCGAGTCGATAACGGTCAGATGCTCCTCCAGGATACGGCGGTAGGTGATGCTGTCCAGCCGCTGCGCCGAGGGGTCAACCTTGGGGTCGGCGGTGTATACGCCGTCGATGTTCTTCGCCATCAGCAGAATGTCCGCCCCCAGCTCCGCCGCCTTCAGGGCTGCGGCAGAATCGGTGGAAAAGTAGGGGTTGCCGCTGCCGCCGCCGAAAATGACCACCCGGCCCTTTTCGATGTGGTGCATGGCGCGGCCATAGCAGTACGGCTCCGCGATGTGGGGCATATCGATCATGGTCTGCACCCGGACAGGCACATCGACCTGTTCCAGGGCCTCCGCCATGGCAAGACTGTTCATCACGGTGGCCAGCATACCCATCTGGTCGGCGCGGGATCGCTCCATGCGTCCGCCGCCGTCCTTCACGCCGCGCCAGTAGTTGCCGCCGCCGGTGACAATGCCCACCTGGACGCCCATCTCCGTGCAGCGCTTCACCGCCTGGCACACCTGACGAATCACGTCAAAGTCAAGGCCGCGTCCGGCGCTGCCGGCCAGAGCCTCTCCACTGAGCTTCAATAAGATCCGGCGATAGGCCGGGGTCAGATTTTCCATGGTTCAGTTTCTCCCTTAGGTTTTATTTCCTGGGTCTATGCCATATTTTACAACAGAGACGGCTTTATTTCAACCTCCTCTCCGCATATGATTTCTCTGGAAATTTTATCATAGCCGGCCGCTAATTTCAACCGCGTTCGCACGGCGGGAGGGCTACAATCGTCCCATGGAGATCGTTTACCTGGATGAGCTGTTCCTGCTGAACCTGGTCATCGACTATTTTCTGCTGCTGGGAACGGCGAAAATATGCGCGCTTCCGTTCCGTCGGGGCCGCTTTCTGGCGGGGGCGGCCCTGGGCGCTCTGTGGTGTTGTCTGTCTCTTGTGCCGAAGCTGGCATGGCTGGACGTGCCGGTCATGCGTCCTGTGCTGGCCGCCGCCATGACCCTTGTGGCCTTCGGCCCGGAACGGCGGCTGTGGCGGTGCATGGCGGCCTTTCTGGGCGTGTCCGCCCTGTTTGGCGGGGCTGTGTTCGCCGCCGGATTATACCAGGGCAGCCGCACCTGGCACAGCGGCGGAGGCCGCCTTGTACGGCTGGATATGCGTGTGCTGGTCGTCTCCTTCGCTCTGTGCTGGGGACTGGTGAGTCTGGTGTTCCGCCGGTCAGTGAAAAACGCCCAGCGGCAGCTGCGGGATGTCACCATTCAGCGCCAGGGCAAAACCGTACATATCCGCGCCCTGGAGGACACGGGAAACGGTCTGTACGACCCCCTGTCCGGCTGCGCCGCCCTGGTGGCGGAGGCAGAGGCGGTGCAGGCCCTTTTCTCTCCCCAGGAGGCTGTCTATCTTTACGGCCCGGCGACAGAGGCGGTGGAGCATATACCCGGCCTGCGGCTGATCCCCTATGCCGGCATTGGCGGGGACGGGCATTTGCTGGCGGCCTTCCGCCCGGATAAGGTCATGGTGGACGGCCAGGAGCGGCGCGATTTGATTGCCGCCGTCGCGCCCAGAGACATCGGCACAGACGGCAGCTATCAGGCCGTCCTGTAAGCGATCCCAAGAAAGGAGTTCTATGAATCGTATTTATCTTCTTCTGCTGGAGATCAACCTGCGTCTCCGGCAGGCACCCCGTATTTTCTACATCGGCGGCAGCGACACCCTGCCTCCGCCGCTGGACAAACCGGCGGAGGAGGCCGCCATCGCGGCCCTGTCCAGGGGCGACCATGAAGCCCGCCAGACCCTTATTGAACATAACCTCCGGCTGGTGGTGTACATCGCCCGGCGGTTTGAAAACACCGGGGTGAACATCGAGGATCTCATCTCCATCGGCACCATCGGGCTTATCAAGGCCATCGGCACGTTCAACCCGGAAAAGAACATCAAGCTGGCCACCTATGCCTCCCGCTGCATTGAGAACGAAATATTAATGTTCCTGCGCAAGAAAAGCTCCCATCGCTCTGAGGTTTCCATCGACGAGCCGCTGAACACCGACTGGGACGGCAACGAGCTGCTGCTATCCGACGTGCTTGGCACGGAGGAGGACGAGGTCATAAAGCCCATCGAAGAAGACGTAGAGCGGCAGCTGCTCATGGAGGCCGTAGGGCGGCTGGACGAGCGGGATCGCTCCATCATCCTCATGCGCTTCGGCCTGGAGGGCTATGAGGAGCTGACCCAAAAGGAGGTGGCAGATCTGCTGGGCATATCCCAAAGCTACATAAGCCGCCTGGAAAAGCGCATCATCCTCCGCCTCCGGCGGGAGCTGATACGGCAGTTTTAGGGCAAAAATCCATTGACCCTTCGCCTTATAGCTGATACAATGGGCCGGGCGCGGTTTGCGCGGAGGGGAAGTGACGGGCATGAAAATCGGACAGGTGGAAATCACGGGCAGGGCGGCCCTGGGGCCTATGGCCGGGGTGACGGATGCCGCCTTCCGCCATATCTGCCGGCGGCACGGCGCTGCCTTGACCTGCACGGAAATGGTGTCCAGCCGGGGCCTTGTCTATCACGACGAGAAGACGAAGGAGCTGCTGTTCTGCCCGGAGGAAGACCGGCCCGTCTGCGCCCAGATATTCGGCTCCGACCCCGCCATTATGGGTGAGGCGGCGGCTATGGCCATCGAGCTTTCCGGGGCGGATATACTGGACATCAACATGGGCTGCCCGGTGGGGAAGGTGGTCAAAAGCGGAGACGGCTCCGCCCTGATGAAAACCCCCGACCTGGCCTTTCAAATCATCCAGTCCTGCGCAAGGCAGGCGGGCGTCCCGGTCACGGTGAAGTTCCGCAAGGGCTGGGACGGGGGCCATGTAAACGCCGTGGAGTTCGGCCAGTTATGCCAGCAGGCGGGGGCCGCCGCCATCGCCGTCCACGGCAGGACGCGGGTGCAGATGTACGCCGGGGTGGCGGACTGGGACATCATCCGGGATGTGAAGGCCGCCGTGACTATCCCCGTCATCGCCAGCGGAGACGTGTTCTCCGGCAATGACGCCGTGCGGCTTTTGCGGCGCACAGGCGCGGATATGTGCATGGTGGGCCGGGGAAGCTTCGGCGACCCATGGCTTTTCGAGCGGATTAACGCCGCCCTGGACGGCAAGCCGGAGCCGGAGCCGCCGCCCCTTTCCCAGCGGCTGGACGAGGCGGTGGAGCAGTTCACCCTGGCCTGCCGGTGGAAGGATCCGAAAATCGCCTGTCTGGAGGCCCGCAAGCAGCTTGCCTGGTATTTTCGGGGCGTACCCCGTTCCGGGCCGATCAAGCAGGAAATCGTCAAAATCAACACCCTGGACGACATAGAGCGCATTGTGCGCCGCGCCAAAAGGGAGCTTTGTGACCCATGACAAGACAAGAGGAACGGCGGCTTATCGAAGCCGTGCTGGCCGGAAACACAGAGTCCTTCGAGGCCCTGGTGAAGGCCAATGAGACAATGGTATACAACCTGGCCCTGCATATGCTTTCCGACCCGCAGGACGCCCTGGACGCGTCTCAGGAGGCATTTTTCCGGGCCTGGCGGGGGCTGGCCTCCTTCCGGGGAGACAGCAAATTTTCCGTGTGGCTGTACCGGCTGACCTGCAACGTCTGCCTGGATGTGCTGCGGGCGCGGCGGGACAGCGTCCCCCTGACCGATGAGGAGGGGCGGGAGCTTGCGCTGCCGGACGAGCGTCCTTCCCCCGAAGAGGAGCTGGTGCGGAGCGAATGGCGGCAGGCCGTGCGGGACGGACTGTCCCGGCTGGAGCCGGAGTTCCGCCAGGCGCTGGCCCTGCGGGAGCTGTGCGGCCTGTCCTACGATGAAATCAGTCAGGTCGCGGATCTGGAGCCGGGCACGGTGAAAAGCCGCATATTCCGGGCCAGGAAGAAGCTGGCGGCCATTCTGACGGCGGAGGGGAACATTTTCGGCCCTGAGCCGTCTTATGAAACGAAGGATCCCAACGGGAAAGGAGGTGCGGGCCATGTCTGACTGCGAGCGCTGGCAGGAGCTGATGAGCCAAATGCTGGACGATGAAATATCCCAGGAGGACGCCGCCGCTCTCCGCACCCATATGCGAACCTGCAGGGACTGCCAGGCCATGTGGAATATGCTGTTCAGCATTTCCCACGCCGTCCGGCAGGATATAGTTCCGCCGCCGGATTCCCTGTCCCAGGGCGTGATGGCCCGTATTCAGGCGGAGGGCCGCCGGGAGCGGGAAAACGCCCCCCGCAGGCGGAGCCGTCCCGTTCTTCCGCGCTGGGGGAGAGTCGCAGCCGCTGCCTGTCTGGTCGTTGTTATCGGGGCTGTGGCCTTCGCCGCCTGGGACGCACGGGGCATGAACGGCTCCGGCAGCAGCCTGTCCATCCGGGCAGCGGACACGGCGGAGGCGGAGACTGCCGAGGCCGCCGATATGGGTATGGAAATTTCCGAGGAGACCATGGAGGAAGGGGCTTTCGAGGAGGAGACTGCCGAGGAGGAAACTGCCGAAGTAACGGAGTGGGAGACTGCCGCTTCCTCCGCTGCTGGCGCTTCCATCGCGGAGACCGCCGCAGCCGACGGGGGCGGCCTGGCCGTTTACGACATGGACGGCGGCTATCTCGGCTCCATCTCCGCTGAGGACGAAGCCGCCTTTGCCGCCCTGCTGGACGCTGTCTCTTATTCTGAGGCGGACGGGTCGCCGGAGGATATATGCTCGGTGGAGTATCAGGGGGTCATCTATATTTTCTCCACCACTGAAAGCGGTCTGCTGTTCTGGCGGGACGCCGCCGAGGGAGGTTCCTTCTGCTCCAGCAGCGGTGCGGAGGCGCTGTGGGCGCTGATAGGGCAGGGCTGACGGGCCGTTTTTGATTACAGAATTTTCCAGTCCCCTTCCAGATGCGATGATGCCCTGGAGGGGGGATTTGGCGCATAAGTGGGGATGAAAAGCAGGGAACATGGGCTAAACAATGGCAAAAGTGGGGTGTAGGTGGTAATTGTTGGAAAGTTTACGAAAGTGTCAGAATATTACAAAGGGTATACATAATTTTGTAAACATAATTTATGCGCCCGGTGATTTCCGCTCTTATGGACGAAGAAAGCGGACGGGGAACCGAAGGGACGAAAGGCCCGTCCCGCCAATGCTGACGGAAATCCGGGGGAGGGAGGACAGGCGATCCTTCACAGGTCCAGGAGAAAAAGTTAAAATTTGTAACTTTTTTTGAAAATCGGGGAAATCGCCCATTGACATTCCTTTGCCGGGGCTTTATAATCAGTGGTGTGCAAAGCCATAAATAACAAAAGTGACAAGTATTAACAAAAAAGGAACACAATGGAGTTCAGGAGGTACAGGCGCATGAAGAAACTGATTAGCTTGCTGATGGTGCTGACACTGATAGTCGGCCTGTTTAGCTGCCTGGGCGTAGCGGCCTCGGCGGAGGAGAATTATGAGTTCACCTTCCTCGTCACCAGCGCCGCTGGCGTGGAGGACGACGACTATGACGACATCGCCGCCGTGCGCAGCGCCTATATCGAGGAGCGGGGCGACGCGATGCTTGTGAGTGTGGACGAGGGCGGCGACGCCTATAGCATGGCTGCCGCAGGCTACGAGCTGGCCTGGACGGATCCCTACACCCTGGATAACCTGTTCACAGGCATTTATCCTGACGGCGGCACCTATGACTATGAAAACCAGGGTACCACCTGGGTTCTGATCGGCCTGCCCGTGGGCGGCGATTACGCGGACGAAGAGGGCTATGCCAATGTGTACTTCGTGGCTGTAGGCGGCGAGGACGATGAGACCACCCTGGCCTCCTTTGCGGAGGCGGATGGCTATGTAGTGGCCATCGGCCCCTGGAGCGCTGCAGAGGCAGTGGAGGAAGCTGCCGATATTGATATGTTCTGGACGGTGGTAGACGATGAGGACGACCTGTCCGAGCTGGCGGAGGATGGCTACATGATAGGGGAGACCCTGGTGGTCAACGCCGGTTCCACGGCGGACACCGTAGCGGTGGTCTCCATCGTCAACGGCACCATCAGCCTGGAAGGGCTGACGTCTTCCGTCAGCGCTGTCAGCGAGACGGAAGACGATACGACCAGCGCCATCGCCGTGAGCGAGGATACCGCCTCCTGGACGCTGGGCTCTGAGAATGACCTTGTCCTGACCCTGACCGAGGACGTTGCCCCTGTGGCCGTAGCGGTGGGCGACATCGAGCTGACCGAGGGTACGGAGTATAATTATGCCGCGGAGACCCTGGCTGTCACCATTTCCGCCGACTACCTGAACACCCTGTCCGCCGGAGATTATACCGTCATCCTGACGGATGAAAGCGGGAATATCGCCACCGTCGCCCTGACGATCGCGGCGGGCGAGGAGTCTGCGGATGATTCGACCGACACCGAGGAGGACGAGGACGAGGCCGACGAGACCACGGTGGATACCCTCACCCTGACGGTGGAGGACTACGACGTTACCATCACCTGGACGAAGGACAGCGAGGAAGACCTTCCCTATGTGACCTGCACCGACGCGGTGGCGTCTCTGGCCCTGTATAACGGGGAGGAGCTGCTCCAGGATATGACCGAGGGCGAGGATTACACCCTTTCCGAGGACGGCACGGTGATCACCTTCACGGCGGACTGGCTGAACGGTCTGTTCGAAGATGAGACCGTCAACGCCCTGATCCAGGCCGAGACCACACTGACTGTGGTTCCCACCTATGTGGAGGAGACTGCCACCATTACCCTGGCGGATGAGACCGCTACCGAACTCACCTGGGACGCTGATTCCACCGACGGCCTGACCGTCGCCCTGAGCGAGGATTCCACCCTGGCCTCCGTCATTGTGGGCGGCACGGCCCTGACAGAGGGGACGGAATACAGCTTTGAGAATAATACCCTGACCATTTCTGCCGACTACCTGAATACCCTGGACGCCGGGACGTATACCATCGTTCTCAGCGCCGTAGCCAGCGACAGCGGCATTATGACGGTCAGCGAGGACGCCACCACCATCACCCTGACCCTGACGGTGACAAAGACCACCGAGACGGATGATACTACGGACGACAGCACAGATACCACCGACGAGGAGGAGACGGCGACAGCCACCATCTCCACCGATACCACTGCCGAGAGCTGGACGCTGGGCGGCAGCGGCGATTTGACGATCACCCTGGCCGAGGGTTCCACCCTGACCGCCGTCACCGTGGGAGACACCACCCTGACCGAGGGGACGGAGTATGATTACGACGCCGACACCCTGACCCTGACCATTTACGCCAGCTGTCTGAACACCCTGGAGGCTGGGGAGTATACCATCACCCTCAGCGCAGGGACGGATGATTCCGCCACTATCGCCCTGAGCGCGGTGGCCGTCACCTCCATTTCTGTGACCGGCGACACCGCCTCCTGGACGAACGGCACAACCACGGATCTGACCATCACCCTGGGTTCTGCCGTGACGCTGGACAGCGTAACGGTGGGGGATGCCGCCCTGACCGAAAGCACGCAATATACCTATGACGGCGATGTGACGGTGACGATCCTGGCCGATTATCTGGATACCCTGGAGGCCGGGGAGTATACCATCACCCTGACGGATGAGGACGGCGACACAGCCACCGTTACCCTGACGGTTGAAGCGGCGGAGGCGACCGCCTCTCCCAGCCCCACGCCTACGGCCACCGCGTCCCCGACGCCCACGGCTACCCCGTCCTATACCTACACCTGGGATCGCAGCACCAACAGCAGCACCCTGACCGTTGACCTGGGCAAGTCCGTCTCTCAGATCGATATTTACAGCGGCACCTCCGTCTGGAAGACCGCCGCCCTGGACGATGACTACACCCTCTCCGGCACGGCCATCACCTTCAACGCCACCATGGTGAACAATGACGACGGCACGGCGTTCTGGCCCGACGGCACCTATCACCTGGTCGTCACCTTCACGGACGGCGCCACCCAGGACATCTACCTTGAGCTGACCAACGGCGTTACCAGCTCGGACACCGACGACACGACCACGACGGAAGCCACGGCTTCGGCGGCTCCGGCCACCAGCAGCGCCTCCCCCGATACCGGGGACACCACCAACATCGGCCTGTATGTGGTCATTCTCATCATTCTGGTGGTCGCCCTGGCGGTGGTCATCATCCTTGTGATGAGAGGCCGCAAGCAGGAGCAGCCCGAACAGCGCACCCGTCCCGCCCAGCCGGCGGATGACGGCGGCGACGCTGAGGAAGACTACAGCGTCGGGGAAGACTACGATGTCGGGGATGTCGAGGAGGACTACGACGTCAGCGATATTGACGACGACAACGAATAATCCAGAATAAGAAAATAAGACGAAACCCAAAGGGGCGGAGCTGCGCGAAGCGGCTCCGCCCTTTCTCTGTCCCGCACCCAATCCCCTTCGGCGGCATATGCTGCAATAGGCGCACGCTGCGCCTGATGGGAGTGTTGCGTTTGCATTTTACAGAGCAGCTATTGCTAGTGCTGGGCCTGTCCATGGACGGCTTCGCCGCCTCGGTTTGCATGGGGGTGGCAGCCGGACGGAAGATCGCCCCGGTGGCAGGGCTTGTCAGCGGCTTTCACGTTCTCATGCTGCTGGCGGGCTATGCCCTGGGGGCGGGCTGCCCGGACAGCATTGCCCATATATACCCCTGGGCGGCGGCTGTCCTGCTGACCGGCATGGGACTGAATATGATGCGTCAGGCAGGGCGGGAGGAGCCGCAGCGCAGTCAGGGCGCGGCTCTGTCTGTGGCCGCTTTGGCCCTGGCCACCAGCCTGGACGCCCTGACCGTGGGAGTGGCCTTCGCGTTTCTGGAGGTTCCCGCCTGGCAGGCAGGGGCGCTGGTGGCGGCGGTGATGGGTACCCTGTCCCTGGTTGGAGCCGCCTTCGGCAGCCGTTTCGGGGCCGCCTATCGCCATGCCGCCCGGCTGGGCGGGGGACTGGTGCTGTGCCTGCTGGGGATAAAGCTGGCCCTGAACTGTCTGGGGGTCGTCAGCTTTTGACAGGGTTTGACAAGGTTCGACACTGGGGAGAACCTGCAAGTCTTTACAGGGGAGGGGCGGCCCCTGCGGTGGAGGGGTTCCCTCCCCGCACAGCGTGGAGGTGGCAGCGCCTCCGGCACTGACGGAGGGGTACCCCCGCAGGCACTGCGTCATACGCCCGCCGGAGGGGTGCGCCAGATCCTAAACCCTCTTGCAATCGTGACATAATTGTGATACATTAAAGTCACGAAAGGGGGCTGACCATATGCCGCGCATTATTCCCATCCGAGACCTGAAGGATACCGCCGCCATCTCGCAGATGTGCAGCGCGTCCAAGGAGCCGATATTCGTCACGAAAAACGGATACGGCGAGATGGTTATTATGAGCATGAAAGCCTATGAGGAGCGTATGCTCATGCAGGATGTGTATGAAAAGCTGACGGAGGCGGAGGACGACATCCGCGCCGGGAAAACAGCGGATGCCCGCAGTGCGCTCCATGAGCTGAGGGCGAGACATGGCCTATAAAATAGAGGTGACGCCCCACGCCAGCGAGGACTTAGAGGAGATTGTGTCCTACATCGAGGGAACCCTGGCAAACGCTGCCGCCGCTGCTGCCTTTTTAGACGCGGTAGAGGAATGTTACGACGAGCTGGAGGCCATGCCCTTCCTGTTTGAGGAGTGCCGCGACCCGCAGCTCAAGGCGTTGGGCTACCGCCGCGCCGTAATTAAACACTATGTCATGGTCTATCGGGTGGACGAGGCGGAAAAAACCGTCTACATCCTGCGGTTCTTCTACGGAGCGCGGGAGTATGAAAAGCTGATTTGATAATACAGCAACACACCCCCGCCAGACGCTGCAAACCGGCGTCTGGCGGGGGCTTTGCTCACCCAAACAACCCCCGCACGGTCTCGACGAACAGGGCGGCGGCGGGGTTTGTTAGCTTCTTTCGCCAGGCGACGACATAGGGACGGAGGCTGTCCTGGCCGGGGATGCGCTTGAAAGCGACGTTTTCGGCGTAAAACACTCGGCTCAGGGCCTCCGGCAATATGGATATGCCCAGCCCCGCGCCTACGGAGAGGACGACGGCCTCCACCCGGTCGTACTGATACACCACATTGGGAATATACCCCCTGGCCCGGCAGATGTCCCGCACCCGCTCGTACATGGCGGGGCTGTCCGACGGGGCGATGGAGATGAACCGCTCGTCCGTCAGGGCGGCGAAATCCAGGGGCCTCTCCGCCAGCGGGTGATTGGCCGGGAACACCACGCAAAGGCTGTCGCTGTGGGTGACGACGTAATCATAGGTCTCGCCCACCGGCACCATCTCCAGAGCGGCGAAGTGGAAGTCGTATTTATTGTCGTTCATGGCGAGACTCTGCTGGGGGCCGGAGGTCACGTCGATGTCCACCGTGATGTCCGGGTATTTGGCGGCGAAGGCGGCCAGTGTCTCCGCCAGCACCGCGCTGGAGGTGGTAAGGCTCGTGACGGCCAGATGCCCCGCCTTGCCCTGCTGATCCTGGCGGAACTGAAACACCGCCTTGTCCGCCAGCTCCACGATCTCCGCCGCCGCCGGGAGGAACCGCCGTCCCGCCTCCGTCAGCTCCACCTGATGGCGGCTGCGCAGGAACAGCTTTCCCCCAAGCTGCTTTTCCAGCTCCACAATGTGATGGCTTATCAGCGGCTGCGTCACCCCGGAACGCCGGGCCGCCTCGGTGAAATTTAAGGTCTGCGCCACGGATATGAAATAGCGAAGCTGTGTGATGTCCATAGAAGATACCCTCCGGAATGAGTTGTGATAAATCATGTTTATTATGGAAAAAATATTTTTTATCTTACCATTGACAGGCGAATTTGTAAAGTGTATAGTAGGATTAAAGTGACGTGAATGTATATATTTTGTCATTCCGATGATTCGGAGGTGAGTCATGGCAGAGCAGCGAGCGCGGGAACACGACAACGATGTGGAGATTGGCCCCCTGGGTAAAGAGGGGGACAAGCTCATAAACTCCATCCAGGCGGGGAACATGGTGGCCGTCGTTTCTGGCATGGAAATCATGTATACCTTTCTTTATAGAGGCCGCTACCAGTGCTTCATTCACAAGATGGACGCGGAGGAGGGCCGACATAAGGACTGGGAGATCAACGAGCGCAACACGGCCATGCTGAAAAATCTTCCGGCGGCGGCGGATTATCTCTTTGAGATAAAATTCAAGCCCCACATGGACATGATGGGCGTCATGGTGGCGGCAGAGACCGGCATCATCCGCCTGATGGATATGCTGGGGACGCTTCCGGCGGAGGACATGGATTTTATGGCCCCATATGAGGAACAAGACAAGGAGGAACACGAATGAAAACATACCGCTTTGTGTGCCGGAGTACCCGGCACGGCTTTACCGAGTGGGCGGTGGCTGAGGAGGACGGTCAGGAGGTCTGCCGGATAGACCGGGACGTCCACATGGAGACGGTGCGCCAGTTCCGCGAGCGGGTCGCTCAGGAGCTGGAGGCCAAGGGCTATACCCCGGCCCCCGGCCAGTACACACTGTAAAGGGGGGAGAGGCTTATGAATTACATATCCGTGCTGATTCAAAACATCGCCGGGCCAATGGGCCGAGTGCTGATAGGGAAGACCCCGGAGGGAACCTGGACGTTCCCCACAGGCCGCCAGCGCACCAATGAGACCGCGCAGGAGGCGTGCCAGCGCATCGCGTGGGAGACCCTGGGCATCAAGGTGAGCGTCGGCAAATGCACCATGGTGGGCCACAAGAACCCCCAGGACGGCTATTCCGAGCATATCCTCAACGGCAACATCACCCACAACACCAACACCAGATGCGATTATCACAACTATTACGAGGCCGTGAACACCTGGCAGACCCAGCCGAAGAGCGACGTCTATACCGAGATGTGCTGGGTACACCCCTCGGAGCTGGGGCGGTACGACTTTGACGGGGACGACAAGAACTTCATGGCGAAGTACGACCCATGGATCAACGGTCGCTTCATCCCCGATGTGAGAATGTATTGAGAGGGGCGATGGACATGAAAAAGTATATCTATGAGGCGGCGAAGACCCAGCGGGAAAAGCCCACGGAGCCGAAGTATGTGTTCTGCGCCCCGGCCCAGACCACTGTGGTCGCGGCCAGCGAGGAGGAGGCCAAGGCCCTGGCGGAGAAGAATTTCCGGGACGAGTTTTACGGCTCCGGGGTGCTTCTTGGCGAGGTAAAGCTTGTGACGGTTTTCGACCTGGCGGTGGATTGGAGCTATGGCTACGACGACAAGCGCCGGAGCGGCCCGACCGATACCATCGGCGACCTGGTCGGGAACAACGTGATTCGATGAGGAGAGGGAGATATGGAGCTTATTAAAAAATATATTCTGCATCTGCCGGAGGGCCTTGTCACCATGACGAAGGAGGAGCTTTTCGCCAAGGTGAAGGAGGCAATCAAAGACCATCCCAGCGAGCATATCAACGCTTTCCGGGTCTGGTATGAAAACTTTGAGGGCTGCGGTATGCCCCCCACGGATGTGTATGAGTGCATCAACGAGGCCATCCGCTCCATGCCGGAGGACTGGCAGGACATCGGCCCCATGCGCTGGGAGCGCTACGGCGTGGTGAACCCCAGCTTCCTGAACCTGCATTACGCCGAGGCCCAGAAGCGGGCGGACGCGCCCGGCGGCGAGGTGGAAATGCTGCTGCACCAGTTCCACCTGGGCAAGCACTATCAGGGGCCGGACGGCAGGGTTTTCTGGATACCCGTTATTGAGGATTTTGATATGCGCTGCTTTGAGCGCAAGGACGGCAAGTATGTCGGAACGATGGTGGAGATCGACCCCCGCTCCGAGTATGCCCGCCAGATGGTAGAAGTGAAGTAAGGAGGAGAGATGTAAATGGCTGAACAAGTTTCCATGCGTTCCGTCAGCAAGGACGAGCGCATTACTCACAGCGTATGCGTGGGCGGCCCCATGACCCTGCATACCTATAACGGCGTGATCCGCCGTGTTCGTCCCATCGTCCTGACGGACGACGACCCCGCGGGCTGGGTCATCAAGGCCCGCGGCAAACAATATACCCCCCAGCGCAAGACCACCATGTCTCTGCTGGGCTACTGCGAGCGGGATAAGACATACGCCTATGACCGGCTGAAATACCCCATGATCCGGGAGGACTTTGTGGAGACCCCGGACGGCAAGAACCGCAACACGGAAAACCGTGGCAAATCCGGCTACCGCCGCGCCTCCTGGGACGAGGCTTTGAGCCTGGTGGCCCGTGAGATCAAGCGTCTGCACAAGACCTACGGCAAGGAGACCATCACCGCCTGCACCTCCTCCCACCACAGCTGGGGCCTGGTGGGCTATAAGATCTCCCTGTTCAAGCGTTTCTTCTCCATGATGGGCTACACCCGCATTGCGGATAACCCGGACTCCTGGGAGGGCTTCCACTGGGGTACGCCCCATTCCTACGGCTATTATTGGCGTCTGGGCGGCCCGGAACCCTATGATATGCTGGAAATGGCCATGCAGAACGCCGAGACCATCATCTGCTGGTCTACCGACCCGGACACCAGCCGCGGCGGCTATTCCGCCCAGGAATCCGCCCTGTGGCGCTGGTGGATGAAGGAGATGGGCATCGAGTTTATCTACATCGACCCCTTCAACAACTATACCTCCGTCAAGCACGCCGACAAATGGATCGGCCCCCGCATGGGTACGGATTCCGCCATTCTGGAGGCCATCGCCTATGTGTGGATCACGGAGGGGACGTATGACAAGGAATATATAAAGCAGCACGGCCACCGCTTCAAGGAGTTTGAAGACCATATCCTCGGCCTCGGCCCGGACGGCACCCCCAAGACCCCCAAGTGGGCGGAGGAGCTGTCTTTGGTTCCCGCCATGGACATCAAGGCCATCGCCCGGCGCTGGGCCAGCACCGTCACCACCGGCGGCTCTGGTATGCGCGGCGGCTTCGGCGGCGCGTGCCGCCACTCCAACGGCACGGAGTACGCCCGTCTGATGACCCTGCTGTTCGCCATGCAGGGCATGGGCAAGCCGGGCCGCGCCTTCTGGTCTCCCGCCTGCGGCGGCCCCATGAACTATAACTTCTGGTTTGGCGGCTATTCCGACCCCCTGTCCTCCATCGCCGGTGCGCCCATCTGCGACGATGTACCCGTAAACTCCGTGGAGCAGGTGCTGTACCGCCCCAATCTGCCGGACGCCATCCTGGACGGCCACTATGAGTGGTACGGGGAGGGCTTCTGCGGCGGCGGCGTGGATCTGGAATTTACCCGCCATGTATACCCCGCCCCCGGCTATAACAAGGTTCACTGCTTCTGGCGCTACGGCGGCTCCTTCTTCGGCACCATGCTGGACACCAACAAATGGGCCAAGATGTATAAAAGCCCGGAGCTGGAGTTCGTGATAAACCAGGACATCTACATGACCCCGGAGACACGCCATGCGGACGTGATCCTGCCCGCCTGCTCCAACCTGGAGCGGATAGACATCGGCGAGGTGGGCAACTCCGGCAACGGCGGCTACTGCTCCCACTCTCAGACCGGCAACTCCTGGCAGGTCATCGTCTATCAGGACAAGGCCATCGAGCCGATGTGGGATTCCCGCTCCGACTTCTGGATCTTCTCCCAGGTGGCGGCCCGTCTCGGCTGGGGCGAACGCTTCACAGAGGGCCGGACGGAGGAGGAATGGGCCAAGCGCTTCTGGCAGTTCTCCGACCTGCCCAAGCACATCTCCTGGGAGGACTTCAAGAAGAAGGGCTACTATATCCCGCCCGTCTCCTATAAGGAGGAGAACAAGGACCCGGAGACCGGCCTTTATGAAAACTGGGATCGCTATCCCGGCTTCCAGTGGTACGCGGAAAACCGCCCCTGCGACACCATGAACCACAAGGTGTTCCAAGAGGAGGGCAAGCTGGGTACCTTCTCCGGCAAGTTCGAGTTTGTGTCCGAATCCCTTACCTACTGGGCGCCGGACGATGAGGCACGTCGCCCCATCCCGCAGTACCAGGATTCCTGGGAGGGCCACAAGTCCCTGTCGGCGGATAAGTTCCCCTATGGCCTTATCTCTCCCCATCCCCGCTTTGACTACCACACCCACTATAACCAGCACGCCAAGTGGCTGTGGGAGATACCCAAAAACCGCGTCATCATCAACGGCAACCCCTACCTGGTCTGCCATATCAACCCCAAGGTGGCAGAGCAGAAGGGCATCAAGGACGGCGACGTGGTGCGCCTGTTCAACGACCGTGGCAGCGTGCTGTGCGTGGCCCGCGTGAGCTATCGGCTCAACCCGGAGACCATCCACGCCTACACCTCCTCCGGCATCTATAACCCCATCAATTACGGCGAATACATGAGCTGGGATAAGGGCGGCAGCATAAACGTCCTGACCCCTGGCCGCCTTATCGGCGACTATGTACCCGCCATGGCCCCGTACAGCTGCAACATCGACATCGAAAAGTGCGATGCCGACCCCAACTACGGCCAGGGCTTCGAGCATATCCTGGACGCGGTGGACAAGCAGCAGCTTGAGACCGCCCGTCCCATCCGCACCTCCGCCGAGGCGGATCTGCTCTGGGGCGAGAGGGAACAGATTTTGAGAAAGGAGGCTGTGTAAGATGCTGAAGAAACCGATGAAAAAGCCCGGCATAGCCATCAATTCCGCCCGTTGCATGGCCTGCTACGCCTGCTTTATGGCCTGCAAGGACGAGCATTGCGGCTGGGACAGCGCCCTGACGAAATCCCAGCCGGAGCTGGGCCAGTACTGGATGAACATCGTGGAGTGGGAGAGAGGCGACAACACGCGCCGCGTCAAGACCGCCACCGTTCCCACCCCCTGCTCCCACTGCGATAACCCCGCCTGCATGGCGGCGGCCAAGGACGGAGCCGTGTATAAGAGGCCGGACGGCATCGTGATCATCGACCCGGAGAAGGCCGTGGGCCAGAAGCAGATCGTGGACGCCTGCCCCATCCATGCGGTGTACTGGAACGAGGATCTGAACCTCCCCCAGAAATGCACCATGTGCGCCGAGCTGCTGGACGACCCGGACTATCCCGGCTTTGAGCCGCGCTGCGTGGAGGCCTGCCCCAACCAAGCCCTGGTATTCGGCGACCTGGCCGACCCGGACAGCGAGATCTCCAAGCTCATCGCCGCCAATAAGGTGACGCAGCTTGAGGCCCTGGGCGATATGGGTTCCAGCGTGGTGCATCTGAACATCCCCAGCGCCTTCCTGGCCGGTACCGTGGCCTATCCCAAGGAGCTGGAGGAGGTCTGCATCGGCGCGAAGGTAAAAATCACCTGCGCCGAGACCGGCGAGACCCACGAGATGGAAACCAACTGGGCCGGCGACTACGAGTTCGAGGATCTCCCCAAGGAGAAGACCTGGACGGTGGAGATCTCTTATCCCGGCTTCAAGCCCGTCCGCTACGAAAACGAGCGCACCGACCATGACCACTACGTAGGCATTACGTATCTGGAACAGGCGGAGTAACCGCAAAATATCTGACAAAAGAGGCTGTACCGGCAAATGTTGGTACAGCCTCTTTCTGTATTAATAATGCTCCGGCCTGTCCGTTCGACCGAGCAGGTAGTCAATGGAAACGTCAAAATAATCGGCCAGCGCGATTAATGTCCCGTAGTCAGCCTCCCGCGCCCCGGTTTCATATCTGCTAATGCTGTTCTGGTTCAGTCCCAGTTCCATAGCCAGCTTTAATTGGGAGATGCCCCGCTTTTCCCTTAATTCTTTCAAACGCATAAAAACACCTTGACAACATTATACCAGGATGGTATAATCAATATATCCCGTTTTGGGATATATTAGAGAAAGGTGAGAAAGGAGTGTTGGCGTGAAAAATGTTAAAAAACAAAGAAAGAGAAAATTCGATGGATTTTTTGGCAGGGAGGGGAGGTGTAAATGCTGAAAGAACGGCTTGTTTCAACATGGGGTAAACGGTGTATGTCGGTTTTGATGGCAATGCTCTTTTCCGTGTCGGCGTTGTCTGGCTGCGCTAATGGGAACACTTCCGAAGATGTAAATATTGAGGAGGAAGAAACGCAAGTTACCTATGAGGATTTGTCCAGTGACGCGAAAGCCGTTGTGGACTTTATTTATGGTAACGAGAATAATTGGAAGTATATAAAAAATGGAGGAACAGACTATGCCTGCATTTATGTCAGCTTTACCACTCGTAGCGACATGGATGGATGTTTTTTGCTCACATGGAATAAATCATCCTCTGAATCTGCAAATGTGTGGTATGCATGGTATTCCTTTGACGTAGAGACAGGTGAGTTTGAAAGCGTTGAGCAAATTTATAATTATGGACTGGATGCGTTTGGCCTTTGGACGGGAAATTATAGCATTACTTGGACACAAAGCGAAAAAAAGATGTGCTTGCTCAGGAATATTTTTCCTATTTGAATTAACAATTAAATAGCACACTTAAGGGGAAGTCTTGTTTCAAATTGGGAAAATTTAGACTGAACATATATACACTAATATGACCCATAATTGGGGAAGAATGTACAAGAAAGGAAAGAGAAATGTTTGCGATAGGTTCAATAATGAGCGCGGTTTCGTTTTTTTTAACAGTATGGCTAGTGACGACATGGGCAAATTCTCCTAGAACTCTTAGAGCTTTTGGAATGACAGAGGATACAGTAGTTGGCGTCGCGATCATCCTTATTGTGTTAGTGGCTGTGGGACTTCTAATGATGTTTTTTGGATGGGCAAGAAAGAAAAATAAAGATACGGTTGATTCTCTTTTTAACGCAACAAAGCAAAATTACGGTTGATTGCATAATGAAGATGGACACTTGAAAAAGAAAATCCATAGTGATTT
>JAJQCH010000079.1:10155-29740 GCA_021202795.1 Oscillospiraceae bacterium | reverse complement strand
CTTGCTATATTGCCCACTAGTGGGTCATGAAATATAGCGCCGAAATGAGGCGCGAACAGAGGATTCTTGGGTTTTCACATATATTAGTGTGGTATCGGCTTTGACGTGACCGGCGTACTCTCTCAGCTCTTGCAGAGGTACGCCTCTCGCGCCAGCATCGGTGAGCAGTGTTCTACGGAATTTGTGGGGATGCACATGGATACCAGTCTTGCGCCCCAACTTACGCATCATGGCTTGTATGCCGCTAATCGTCATCCTCTTATGAGGAGCGCGGAGGCTAACAAATAAGGCCGGGTTATCATCGTCGCGGGAATCCAGATATTTCTTCAAGTGATATGCGGCAGAATCGGTAAGGTAGACCATACGTTCGGACTTGCCTTTCTGCCCGTATATCAAGATGTCTTGTGAATCAAAATTAATGTCGTTTCGATTGAGGGATACAATTTCCCCTATACGGGCAGCGGTGCTATAAAGCACTTCCATGAGTGCCAAATCGCGCTGACATTCGGCTTCACTCTTTAAGATTTCTCTTTCTGTGCCGGTGTAGGGTTGCATGAGCTTTTTAGGCACTTTGATACGCTTTAACTTTCTTGTTGGGTTTGTATCAATGAACCCTTCATCCTGAACCCAGCCGAAGAAACTACACATAGTATGGCGCATGGTTTCCAAATAAGAGGCGCTGATGTGACGGCGTTCTTGATAGGCAGCAAGATAATAACGGAGATCATTGGTGGTTATATCATTAAGTGGTTTACCCGTAGCGCCCAGGAACATAACCATGCAACGCTGGTAATTTTCTATCGTACCCTCGCTACAGTTTTCGAGCCGCTTTGTGGCAATCCAAAGCCTAACAACATTTTGCCACTGGTCATCAGGGGCGCGGGCAATTTGTGTACATACTTCTACAATTCTGTATTTGTGTAGTTTGACGGTGAGGGTGGTCGAAAGATGCTGGAGTTGTTCGGTGGATAGATCATCTTCCATCGCAAGTAGTATTTCATTGATGATTTTCTGTTCCATTGATATTTCTCCTTTTCAAAAAATTGGGGGCATATGGATCAAAAGTTGTCGTTAGAAAAAATCAAAAAAATAAAATGGAGGTATACAAAAAATGGAATGGGTGCGATATGTTGTGGCCATCCTGTCCGGGCTGGCGGCGGCGATTCCGCTGGTGGCGCAGTTGGTGAAATATGTTAAGGCGGCGGTTCGGGAGAAAAACTGGGGCAGTCTGCTATCGCTGGTGATGGAGCTGATGGCGGAGGCCGAATCCAAGTTCGGAACCGGGACGGAGCGGAAGGAATGGGTGCTGATGATGGTCAAGGCCAGCGCGGACACCATCAATTATGACATCGACCTGGACGCCATCGGGGAGATGATCGACGCCCTGTGCGATATGTCCAAGGAGGTCAACGCCCCGGCGGCGGATGAGGGGGCGACGGCGTAATGGAGGATTATATCACCAGGGCGGAGCACAATGAATTTGTGCGCCGGATGGAGGAGGAAGACAAACGCCAGAACGCCCGGCTGGAAAAGCTGGACGGGGTAGTGGATAAAATCCAGGACTTGACCGTTTCTGTGCAGAAGCTGGCCCAGTCCGTGGAGGCCATGACGAAGTCGCAGGCCAAGGAATCGGAGCGGCTGGAGGAGCTGGAGGGCCGGGACGGCGAGATGTGGCGCAAGGTGATCGGGTATCTGGTGACGACCATTGTGGGCGTAGCCATCGGCGCGGTCTGCTCGCGCATCGGGCTATGAAGCGAACCAGGCCGCGGGCGCGGGAGAAAAAGGAGAAGTCGGAGGGCAAGGCAAAGAAGGGCATCGGTACGATGAATCTCATTTTGATTATCGTTGGCGTTGCCGTGGTTGCCTTTACGGTGACGATGATACGGATCTTCACGATATACGGGGCTATCCCCGATACGCTATGTACCTATTTCTTCATCTTCTGCGGCGGCGAGTATGGCATTATGGGATGGATAAAATCCACGAAGGAAAAAAACAAAGAGCGCGAATGGCAGAAGGCGGATGAACAGGAGGCGATGAACAACACCCCGTCCGGCCATGAGGACGACGATGGGCGCGACCCAAGCGAAATGTGATAAAGTGGGCGGCCTGAACATATTATGATGTCTAAATTGAGAAAGGGGTTAATAATATGAGCAACAGCAGTCTGGTGACATACACCAACATCACACAACAGAAAACCAGTCCAAGGACGCACGCCATTGACACCATCACCATCCATTGTGTAGTGGGCCAGTGGACGGCAAAGCAGATTTGCGACTACTTTGCCAATACAGACCGAAATGCCTCTTGCAACTATGGCGTTGGCAAGGACGGCTCCATTGGCCTTTGCGTGGACGAGGCGGACAGGAGCTGGTGCAGCAGCAACGCCGCCAATGACCACCGGGCTGTCACGATTGAGACGGCCAGCGACACCTCGACCCCGTATGCGGTCACGGATGCGGCGTACAATGCGCTGATTAAGCTGGTGGCCGACATCTGCAAGCGGAACAACATCTCCAAGCTGGTTTGGAGTACGGACAAGAACACCCGTGTCAATCATCTGAACGGGGCGAATATGACCGTCCATCGGGACTATGCAAGTAAGTCCTGCCCCGGCGATTATCTGTATGGCAAGATGGGCGACATTGCCTCGCAGGTCAATGCGTTGCTGAATGCGTCCGACGATACCTCATCCTCCGATGAGACTTCGACCTCGACCTCGACGGCAATAAACACCTCTTACCCCGATACGCCGTTCCAGGTACAGGTGTTGATCTCCGACCTGAACATCCGCAAGGGCGCGGGGACAAACTATGCCACCACCGGGAAATACACCGGCAAGGGCGTATTCACAATTACCGAGGTGGACGATGGCTGGGGCAAGCTGAAATCCGGCGCGGGGTGGATTTACCTGGAAAATGCGTCCTATGTGAAGATCCTCGGCACGACCAGCACCACGATCACCCACACTGTCGTAAAGGGCGATACGCTGTCAGCGTTGGCGTCCAAGTATGGGACGACCGTGGCGAAGATCGTTGCGGCGAACAAGTCCAAGTACAGCACGATTACCGCGAGCTACATTGTGGTAGGCTGGGTGCTGACGATCCCGCAGTCGTGATGATGCTTGCGACTGCGGCGCTGGCGGTGCTGATGATCGTGGTGCCGGCTGTCTGGATTGCCGCGCTTGTTAAATGGGACGGGGAGAAGCACTGTGACAGGGATTGCGAGTCCTGTCCGTTTCCGCCGTGCGGCGAGAAGGAGCGGGAACGATAAATAATGCAGGAAAGGCCGGGGCGGTTGCCCCGGCCTTTTGGCGTTTTGGTTTCCCCTTGCAAGGGCAAAAGTTTTCCCCTAAATTTTCCCCTAAGAGGATAGACAACAATGGACACCCATGGACAAGCCAAAGCCGGAAAGCATTGATTTTTCAGGGATTTTGGGCAAGCATGGACGGCTGTGGACAGGGCTAGAGCAATTCGAATCCTTCTTCCCCTGCCAGTAAAAAAGTCTGTAATCTCAGTGATTACAGGCTTTTTTCAAGTTTCTGTAATATTGGAATGAGGCGCGAAAATTTGTGGGGGGGGTAAGCAGGTGCAGATGCAGGGATTCTTCTCCGGCGCGGGATTATGTCCTTTTGCATCGCAGAAGACCGGCCAAGTACAGAACAATGCCGCCAGCCGTCAGGAGCGTGCCGACGATCCAATAGACGCGTATCAGGCGGCTGGTGGTGCCGTATATTTCCAAAACGCCCTGGAATACGCTGCCCACGGTCAGGGTGGCGATGCCGGAGTGATAGAGGTTCAGTGTCAGCCGGGTGGGAACGGGGCAGGAGTCCAGCAGGGCCATGGCGGAGAAGGGCAGCGCACCCCCCAACAGGGGGAAGGCGAAGGCGTAGATCATATACCCGGAGTAGACATCGTGGCTGAAATGCTCATATATCGCTCCGAACAGGACAAAGAACAGGGAGACCAGCAGATACACAAGGGCGGTTCTGGCCGCAGTCCGTTGGTCGGACTCAGTATCCGATGTAAACAATGTCGCTCACGCTCCTCTCCTTGATGCTGCGCCCGCTGGAGGTGGGGTTATTGACCACCACACCGTTGAAAACCATGGTGGAGGAGCCGCCGCCGTCCAGGTTGTAGGCGGTTTTTGACCCCAGAGACTGCATAAATTCTGCCAGCTCATACAGGGTCAGCCCAGCGCTCTCGTCCGTGCGGCCATCGGAGACCACCAGAAGATAGTGCAGGTTGTCTATTATGCCGATGGCGGTGCGGGGGTTGCTGGTCTTGGCTTTGCCAACCTCATCCTCGGAGGTGACGGCGACAGCGCCGTTTTCCACCAGGGCCGGGCCGAAGGACAAGATCTGCTCCGCTCCCTGGGCCAGCAGGATCTCTGCCGTCACGTCGCTTTCGGATATGATTTCAAAGGAGCCGTCGGCGTAGATGACCAGATCCTCCTGGCTGTGGGCGGCAAGGCTTCGGTACAGCACGCCGTTTCGAAGCACATAGCCGGACTCCTGGGAGCCGTAGTAATCCCCGTTGATGGCCAAAATCGCCCCCACGGAGTCGGCGATCTCCGAGGTTTTGGCCGTCACATTTCGGCCATAGGTGTTCTCCGCAAAGGCAGTTTTTAGGTATTCCGCCGAGGAAACCACCACATCCGCCACATAGATGGAGGTATCGTATTCCCTATACTCCGTGATGGTAATAGTAATGTTTTCATCGCTGTAGGAGTTTTCCGTAATCACCGGCTCGGTGCTGACCGGCTCCTCTGTCGTTTCCTGGGGAGCATTCGTCTCCGAGATGACAGCGGTGGGGACAGCCTGGGCTGCGCTGTCCTCCACCACGGTGTAGGCCCGGCGGATAACAAAGGTGTCCAGAGCCGCGTAGACGGTGAAGGCTGTCAGCAAAAGGCCATAGCACACGGCCCATGTGTATTTTTTCCGAAACATAGGGCTTACCTCGTCTGCCGCTGGAACCGGGGATGGGGTCTGCGGCGGAATATGACCTTTCGCTGCACAAGATAGTTGACAAAGAACATGATAACTTCCACGCTCAGCTTGGCGGCATAGCGATTCAGGCCCAGTCCCTCCGCCAACAGGCGGAGCAACAAGGTATTCGCCAGCAGGATAGTGGCGGCCAGAGCGAAATATTGCAGCGCTGTTCTCAGCAGCTTCTCCCTGCTTTTGAATACCAGGGTGCGGTTAATCGTGAAATTCACACTGGCGCTGACGGCTCTGGCGCATATGTTGGAGACGACCAGTCTCCCTGTCAGAGATACCAGCAGGCTGAACAGTCCATAGTCTACCAGAAATCCAGTGAAGGAGGAGGCGGAAAATTTCAGTATCTCCCCATATACCCGGCAGGAATCCTTGACCGTGCTGAAAGGAGAGCTGGCGTTGTTGTCGATATAAATGGTCTCAATGGGGACCTCCTGGATGGGGATGTGTTTACGGGCGCAGTGGAGCAGCACACGCATTTCATATTCATACCGTTCTCCGGCGATTTCGGCCAGAACCGGCAAAAGCTGACTGCTGAAGGCACGCAGGCCCGTCTGAGTATCCTGGATGGAAAGACCTGTGGCCAGCCGATAGACCCGGCGGGTGACGGCGTTTCCAAAGCGGCGGCGCCGGGGAACGCTTTTCTCACCCAGAGTGCGGCTGCCCAGGATCAGGGCGTCAGGCTGCTCCTGGGCGGTCTGACAGACCCGAAGGGCGTCCTCGATTTTATGCTGTCCGTCTCCGTCCAGGGGGACGACTACATAGGAGCCGGCAAAATTTTTCCGAATATAGGCAAGGCCGGTTTTAATGGCCCGGCCCTTGCCATGATTCCGTTCGTGAGTGAGGACAGTGGCAACGTCCCGCAGGTCGGCGAACATCTCCCGCCAGGCGTCCCCACTGCCATCGTCCACAACCACCGGCTCCAGTCCAGCCCGGCGGGCCTGATGCACCAACTCCGGCAGAGCTGGCCCCGGTTCATAGGCCGGTATCAGGGCGATCCACTGATGGGCTGTCATGGGTTCATCTCCTTCCGGCGGCGGAACAGACTACATACCACCGGGAGCTCCGCCCATGCCGCCTGCCATGTTGCCGTTCATGCCGCCGTCATAGTTCATGCCACTGTCCAATTCGGCGTCCGGCATGGTTCCGACCGTGCTGTCGGAGACCGAGCCGCCGACCTCCGTGCTGGCTGTATTGCCTCTGCCGCCCATATTGCCGGTCATGGCACCCATACCGGCGGAGCCATAGATTAGGCTGCTCATGGTAACGGTGGTGGAGGCGCTTCCGGCGGTGATGGTGTAGCTCTCGCCCACGGTCAGCTCAGGGCAGCTTATGATAACGGTGCTGTAGCTCTTGTCAGGGCTGAAGGAGGCCAGCACATTGCCGCTGCTGTCTGTGATGGACAGCGCCGTACCCGCCTGCTGGGTAGTGAGGCTCACGGTAATGACTCCCTGGGTGGAGGTGGAGCTGACAGATTCCTCCATGCCCCCGGCGCTGACGGCAACAAGGATGCCGCCGGTGATAACGCACTCGCCGTTGAAGTCCAGCGCGCCGTTCATGCTGTCCGTAGGCCCGGAGACATAGGTCTCGCCCCCGGAAATATACATACTGCCATTGGAGTCTAGGCCGTCGCCGCTGGCGTTTACATAGAGCGTGCCGCCGCTGATGGAGAGATACGCTCCCTCCGTAGCGGCGAACATATCGCCGCCGAAGCCGCCGAAGCCGCTGCTGTCGTTGCCCCCGGCAGCGTTCAGGCCATCGTCGCTGGAGGTGACGTAAATGGTTCCGCCGGTGATGTCGATGGTCAGGCCCTCCAGGCCCTCATAGCTTTGGGTAATGTTGATTTCGCCCCCGGATATGACCAGGGCGTTGTCCGCGTGAACGCCGTCGTCCCCGGACTGGATTATAAACGTACCGCCGGAAATGGTCACATTTCCGTTGCTGTGAAGCGCGTCGTCGCAGGTGTCAATCGTGAAGGCGCCGTCAGTAATGGTGATGTCGCCCTCCGCCTTCAGGCCCTTGGTGCTGACGCTGTCCTCCTGGGAGGCGGTCATGCTGTTCCAGTAGTCAAAGCCCATGCCGAAACCGGTGGTAGTCTGGGCCTCCCCACTGCCGCCGCCGGTGGTGATGTCAAAGCTGCCGCCGCTGATGGACAAATAAGCCCCGGCGCTGATGCCGTCCCCCTCGGCGGTAATGGTAAGGGAGCCGCCGATGATATACACAAAGCCAAGCTCGGCATCGTCGTCGTTTTCCGCCTGGATGCCGTCCTTTCCGGCGGTAATGGTGATGCTGCCCCCGGCAATGCGGACGCTGTCGTTTGCCTGAATGCCGTGGCTGGCGGCGGTGATGGTATAGGTGCCGCTGGCGATGACCAGGTCGTCTTTGCCAACGATGCCGTGTCCGGCGGCGGCCTCAATGGTCAGGATGCCGGCCCCGTTCAGGGTCAGGTCGTCCTTGGAGAAGATCACGCCGTCAATGCTGTTTTCGTCGATGTCGATATATTCCCCGCCGTTTGCGAGATAGTTTTCCGACCCTTCGGCAGTGGTGATGAATACCTTATCCGCCTGGCGGACATATATGGCGGCGGAGGTGGCGCTGGTAATGGACACACCGTCCAGCACGAGCTGCACCTTGTCGGCGTCGTCTATGTCAATGATGATCATACCGTCATCCAGCGTACCGGAGAGAATATAGGTTCCCTCCTCCGTAATGGTCACGGTGCCGCCGGATATGCTGACGGCACTGGAATCGCAGGAGGCCGTGTCCCCAGACAGGGTGATATAAACGCTCTCGCTTTCGTCATAGGTAATGCGCAGATCCCGGTCGGTGAACATATCGTCGTCCGACGCGGTAGTTGTCTCTGCGGCGAGGGTGACGGCGGCAGCTTCCTCCGCATCAGCTTCAGCGACCGTTTCCTCCGCAGCGGTCTCGGCAACCGTTTCTACCACGGCAGCGGAGACGGTCTCGGTCTCGGCAGCGGATGATTTCTCTGCGGAATCGGCGGCGCCGCAGCCTGCCAGCAGGGTCAGCGCCAGGCAGAGCGCCAGAGTCTTATATAGTTTATGCGGTAAATTTCTATGGGTATGCGTCATATTCAAAACCTCCCAATGATTGTGAATTGGTGGATAGTATTGTTCTTACAGCTCACCCTGGGTCATGGCCTGGTGCGTCATGCTGATTTCCAGGTTTCCGTTGCGGCAGCGGAGCTTGTCGATGAACTCCTTTTCCTTGTCGCTGCTGCGCATGGTGACGTTATAGGTCAGGCGGAACAGGCTTCCCATGTTGGTGGTCTTTACCTGCTCCAACTCCCAGGAGGAGGTGTATTCCTCCAATAGCGGCTGGAACACCTGGGTGTATTCCAGATCCTCCGGGATGGTGATATGCAACGTCCGATGGCGGGCTGCGTTTTTCTTTTCCCCAAAGTCCAGGGTGCTGTAAAGCATCCCCACGACTCCCACGATGAGGGTGAACAGGAAGGCAAAGGCCAGGTATCCCATGCCGCAGATAAGACCGGCCCCCATGGCCAAAAACAAGGATCCGATCTCTCTGGCTGTGCCGGGGGCGGAACGGAAGCGCACCAGGCTGAAGGCTCCGGCCACGGCCACGCCGGTTCCCACATTGCCGTTGACCATCATGATAACCACGCAGACCACCGCCGGAAGCACGGCCAGCGTGACCACAAAGCTCTTGGTATAGCGGGTGCGGAACATATACATCAGCGCCGCAATCAGACCGATGACCAACGCACAGATTACGCACAGCAGAAAATCTCCCACAGAGATAACGCTGGCGGTGTCGGAATCGAAAAGTCCCCGAAAAATGTTCTCAAGCATATGCCATGCCCTCCTGTTTTTTGGCTGCCTGCACCTGGGCATAGGCAGCGCCGTATTTTGAAAAGGATGTGCGGAAAATGTGGTTTTCTGTAAGGCAATGAGTCATCCAAAGGGGGATGCCTGTGCCGGTTTTTATCTCCATCAGCGTCTGGCCCTCCTGGAGCAGGGGAGTGCCGGACGGTTCCTCCCGCAGGGACAGGCCGGATTCCCGATAGAGGATGTTCTCGTCGAAGGTCACGCGGAAATCTCCGCCGCCGAGTTCATAGAACGCCTCCCGCTCGTAGGAAAGAAACATGGCCGGGTGCAGGTTGGGGTACAGATGGCGGAAATAGTCGATCTCCTGGGCGATCTGGCTGTGAATTGGGAGAGACTCACCGCTCTCCAGACAGGCCTCCACCGTTTCGCCCGGCAGGGCCACCCGCCGTTTATAGACGATGGAGTCGTATTTCTTTTTTATCTCCACAAAGACCAGATCCTCCGGCCCGGAGCGGTGATAGCTCCGCACCCGAAGCTTTTCCTTGTACAGGGGCTTTTCAATACTCCGGCGTACAAGCAGAAAGGTGTCCGTGTCCAGATATATGTTGCGGATAGTGGAGCGGCCATATTCATCCAGGGCCATATACGGCTCCATGGCGTGAAGAACCCGCTCCTTCTGCTTTTCGTTTAACAAGTATTTTAGCTCGTGCCGCTTAAAATTTTCCTGATAGACCATGCGGGGGTTCCCCTTTCCTGTCGTTGTAAAGCAAGTGTAAAGTTTGTTTCTTAAATTCAGATTAAGTCTATGTTAATTTTTTGTAACGTAGTGTCCTGCTTTCGGATGTCAGCACGCCTGGATTGCGTGAGCAAAAAAATTCCCCCATTTTTTAACCAAATTTAAGGTACATCTGCTACACTGTATGAGACATATAGAAATTCGGAAAGGGCAGGTCGATGGGACATGAAGCTGTTGCTGGTGGAGGATGAGCGGGCGCTCTCGCGGGCTGTTACCGTGATTTTAAAGAGGAATAATTATACTGTCGACACGGCCTATGACGGAGTGGAGGCCCTGGAATACCTGGAGGCCGGGGGCTACGACGGAGTGGTCATGGACATTATGATGCCGAAGATGGACGGCATTACCGTCCTGACCCGCATGAGGGAGCGGGGAGATCGGACGCCGGTGCTGCTGCTGACTGCCAAGGCGGAGATAGACGACAAGGTGCAGGGCCTGGACAAGGGGGCCAACGACTACCTGACAAAGCCCTTCGCCGTGAAGGAGCTGCTGGCTCGTATCCGGGCCATGACCCGCACTCAAACCGCCCAGGCAAACTCCAAGCTCCAGGTGGGGAACATCACCCTGGACAGCGCCACCTTTGAGCTAAGCTCCCCCACGGGAAGCTTCCGGCTGGCAAACAAGGAGTTTCAGGTCATGGAGCTTCTGATGCGCTCGCCCACCACCCTGATTTCCACAGAGCGGTTCATGGAGCAGGTGTGGGGCTATGACAGCGAGGCCGAGGTAAACGTGGTGTGGGTATACATTTCCTATCTGCGGAAAAAGCTGGCCGCCCTCCACGCGGACATACAAATCAAGGCCACCCGCAACGCGGGTTACTGCCTGGAGGAACTGACATGATACGCCGTCTGCAAATCAAGCTGATCACTGCGGCCATGCTGTCCCTGGCCCTGGTGCTGGCCGTTATTTTTGGTATTGTGGCCCTGCGAAGCTTCCGCACCGTAGCGTCTAACGCCGATGAGATACTGGACATTCTGGCAGAGAACGAGGGACAGTTTCCCGACACGGACATTGCAGCCTATATGGACAGCGGGGCGCTATGGAGCTTCAGCAATTATAATAATTATGAGGAGATTCCCTACGAGTCCCGCTATTTCACTGTGACACTGACCGAAGACGGCGTGGTGCTTTCCGCCGACCTGGGCCAGATCGCCGCCGTGGATGAGACCGACGCCGTGGAGTATGCCCACACGGCGCTGGATGTCGGTCGGGAGCGGGGCTTTATAGAGGACTACCGCTATATCGTACAGTCGCTGGATGGCGGCGGCACGCGTATTATCTTTCTGGATTGCAGCAGGCTGCTGTTTACCTATCGCCTTGGGCTTTTTACCACCGTTGTGGTGGCGGTGGCGGGCCTGGCCGCCGTGCTGCTGGTGATGATGCTGCTGTCCAAGCGTATCATACGGCCCATTGTGGAGAGCTATGAGAAGCAGCGCCGGTTCATCACCGACGCTGGACACGAAATAAAAACGCCCCTGACCATCATTGACGCGGACGCGGAGGTGCTGGCCATGGAGCTGGGGGAGGAAAACGAGTGGCTCCTGGACATCCAGGCCCAGACCCATCGGCTGACGGAGCTGACGAAAAATCTGATTTTCCTGTCCCGGATGCAGGAGGCCGACGGCCAGGAGCAGATGATCGACTTTCCCGTCTCCGATGTGGTCAGCGAGGCGGCCCAGTCCTTCCAGTCCCTCGCCAAAACCCAGGACAAGGTGCTGATGTGCCAGGTGCAGCCCATGCTGACCCTGCGGGGGGACGAAAAGGGCGTCCGCCAGCTTGTCTCCATTCTATTGGACAATGCCCTGAAATATTCTCCCCAGGGGGGCGTCATCCTGCTGACGCTGGGAAAGGCGGGGAAGGCCAACCTCCAGCTCAACGTGGAAAACCCCGCCCCCAACCTGACCAAAAAGGACATGGCCCATATGTTCGATCGCTTTTATCGGGGAGACGAGTCCCATAACTCTCAGACCGGGGGCTATGGTATCGGCCTTTCCATCGCCAAGGCCATTGTTGACGGCCAGCGGGGGCGAATCTCCGCCTCCTCCAGGGAAAACGGCAACCTTGTCATCACTGTCACCCTGCCCGGCCTTGTGACCGAAAGTCCACAGAAAGGTGAATAAACCATGACACTGGAAGAATTTTACGGCCCGGCCCTGCCTCTCTTACAGGCAGCGGAGGCGCATATTCTGGAGCTGATCGCCCAGTCTCCCTATGCCCAGGAGACGGAGGATGGCCTGCAGTCCGTTCTCTATTGCCGCTCCCGGCTGAAAAGCCCGGAGAGCATGGTGAAAAAGCTTCAAAAGCGGGGGTTTCCCGTCACTGTGGAGAGCGCCCTCACGAACGTCCACGACGCCGTTGGCGTCCGGACCGTCTGCGCCTTTACGGACGATGTTTATGGCCTGTACGCCTGGCTGCTCCAGCAGCCCTCCCTGACCGTGTCGGAGGTGAAGGACTATATTGCCTTCCCCAAGCCTAACGGCTATCGCAGCCTGCACCTGATACTTAAAATAGACGAAGGCCCCGGCGCGGGCGTGACCGTGGAGCTGCAAATCCGCACCATCGCCACCGACTGCTGGGCCGCTCTGGAGCATCAGATTAAATACAAGCGGGAGGTCAGCCACGCGGAGCTGATGGAGGACGAGCTGAAGCGCTGCGCTGACGAGATCGCCTCCGTAGACCTGTCCATGCAAACCCTGCGGGATATTATCCGTGCAGACGTGGACGCGGACGTTATGGCATAAAACAGTAAATACAGCGGCCCCCGGTGCGGATTTCTCCGCGCCGGGGGCTTTTGTGGACTGCACGCTGGTATCAAAGCAGGGTCAAGACCAGCCTTATAACGCCGACAAGGGCTACCGCTGCGCCAATGACAGCGGCGATAGTGTAGATTTTTCGGGATTCCGGGTCGTCCTTTTCCTGCTTCAGGGAATAGATGCCCACGGCCAGCACCAGTACGCCGATGATAAGAGCGATAATACCAAAAATCATGCTTTTTTCCTCCATGTTAATAATAGCGCAGAATTGATGATTACAAGAACGGAACCGGCGTTATGCACCAGTGCGCCCACCACGGGATTCAATACGCCGGTTATGGCCAGGACGATGGCCACAAAATTCAGAGTCATGGAAAATGTAAGATTCAGCCGGATGGTGCGCATCATCCGGCGGGAGAGATGCAGCAGATGAGGAAGCTCCTCGATTTTGTCGTCTACCAGAGCGATGTCCGCCGCATCCACAGCGATGTCGCTGCCGATGCCGCCCATGGCGATGCCCACGTCCGCTTTTTTCAGCGCCGGGGCGTCGTTAATGCCGTCCCCGATCATGCAGACGGGGCTTCCGTCCCGCTGGTAGGCCCCGATCTGCTCCAGCTTGTCCTCCGGCAGACATTCCGCCCGGTATTCCCGGATGTGGAGCTGTTCGGCAATGGCCTTGGCCGCCCGCTCGTTGTCGCCGGTCAGCAGGACGGGCTGAACGCCGACAGCCTGGATGGCGGCGATCATGTCCGCGCTCTCCGCCCGCAGGGTATCGGCCAGGGCCAGAAAGCCAAAAAGCGTCCCGGCCTCCGCCACATAGATAATGGTAGCGCCCTGATTTTGATAAGTGGCGGCGTCTGCCTCCATATCCGCCGGAATGGGGAGGCCGTTTTCCGCCAGAAGGGCCGGATTCCCGGCCAATAGCGTATGCCCATCCAACTGGGCGGTCACACCCTTGCCGGGGATCATGGCGTGGCGTTCCGGCGTTAAGGGCGCCGTGCCGGTGGCTTTTTCATAGCACCGTACCACCGCCTTGCCCAGCGGATGCTCGGACAGACGCTCCGCCGCTGCTGCTGCGCTGTACAGAGCCTCCTCCGTCACACCGGGCGCGGAGCGCAGGGCGATGACCTCCGGGCTGCCGCAGGTCAGGGTGCCGGTCTTGTCGAAGGCGACCTTATCCACCGCAGCCAGCCGCTCCAGGGCGTCTCCCTCCCGGACGAGAAAGCCGTGTTTGGTGGCGTTTCCAATGGCGGCCATAATGGCCGTAGGGGTCGCCAGCACCAGAGCGCAGGGGCAGAACACTACCAGAATCGTCACCGCTCGTATAATCTGGCCTGTGACGGCCCATGTGATTGCTGCCGCAGAAAGGGCGATCACAACGATCCAGGTGGCCCAGCGGTCTGCCAGCCCCACCACCTTGGCCTTTCCCGCGTCGGCGGACTGCACCAGGCGTATCATCCGCTGGATGGAGCTGTCCTCGCCCACCTTTGTGGCCTCCATCTCAAAGGCTTCGAACTGGTTCACCGTGCCGGAGGATACCTCGTCCCCCGGCGCTTTATCCACCGGCATGGATTCCCCGGTCATGACCGCCTGGTTGATGGAGGTTTGCCCGCTGAGAATAACGCCGTCCACGGGAATCGTCTCTCCCGGCAGCACCTTTAGCCTGTCGCCCACCTGCACCTGCTCCGCAGGAACGATTTTTCCCCGTCAGCCGTCAGTATGCGGGCTGTCTGAGGCGTCAGGTGAACCAGCCGCTCGATGCCGGCGCGGGCCTTCGCCACCGTCAGATCCTCCAGCAGTGCGCCGAGCTGCATGATAAAGGCCACCTCGCCGGCGGCGAAATCCTCCCCGATGCAGATCGAGGCCACCAGGGCGATAGATACCAGCACGTCTGCCTTGATGTCAAAGGCCGTCACCAGACCGATGAACGCCTCAAGCAAAATGGGAACGCCGCACAGGATAATGGCCGCCCACGCCGGGTCGAAGGGGAGGGGCAGAACATCAAAAATACTGCACAGCAGGGCGATGCCGGATATGACCAGAAAGGCGATGTCCCGCTTTGTCCCGCCCAGGGTCAGCAGCGCCTCTAATTTGTCCGTCAGCTTTTTCATGGATGCCTCCTTGCTTGTTGTGGTAGACAGCCACATTATACATATAGGGGTATAGGTTTGTCAAGGTGTAAAATGATCGGGACTGCATTTTTTGCGCAGTCCCGATTTTCTGATTTTATCCTCAGTATACAGGTTCCCTTATTATATCATGTCTCGCGGTTCCGCCCGAAGGGCGAGAGCAAGACGATTGAAATCATAATATAATAGGCGCTTGCGACTATTATCCCATATTGGCGAACCGCTCCACGGCCTTGGTGAAATCGGCGATGGTCTTGTCTGCGTCCCCATGCTCTATACCGTCCCGGACACAGTGCTGAATATGGCCCTCCAGAACCACCTGGCCGCATTTGTGCAGGGCGGACTTGGCCGCGTTGATCTGGGAAAGAATGTCCTCGCAGGGGATGTCCTCGTCTATCATTCTGTCAATGGCCTGCACCTGGCCGATGATTTTTTTCAGCCGCCGGTGAAGGTTGTCCGCGTCCATACATTGCCGCATGGCGATGGCCTCCTTTATCTGTAGGTGTATATGTATTTTTGCCCGATTATAGGGCCAAGCCTGGAAAAAAGTCAAACCGTCACATGGCGTCCTCGTTGACCCGTTCGGGGAGCTTTTCCAGCTCCTCCGGGTTTGTCAGGTAGTAGCGGAAGTATTTGAAGGCGGAGCCGATATAGGCGCTGTCCGCAATGCGGCTGTCGAAGGAGACGGTGTAGTCCACATATTTTTTCTCCTGCAAATGACCGGCCTTGTCCAGCTCCGTGGCAGTGCGCAGGCGGCCAATGGAAAGGCTCACCGGCAGAGCGCCCATGCTGTTAATGCTCCGGGTAATGGAGGGCAGGGCGTAGCTCCCCTCGTTGGAGATAACGGCGGAGCCGTGGAAGGGACTTCGATCCAGCCAGCCCCGCCGCAGCCAGCCGTGATAATCCATCCACTCCAGAACGGTCAGACCGAACCGCAGTAGGAACCGGGGGGTCTTGATCAGTGTGGAGGACAGCCGTTCGATTTGGTTTGACTCCTCGTCCGCCCGGATATTGTCCAGGGTAGAGTTTATCTTGCGGAACACGTCCTGCACCGTGTCCGTGGGAAGAAAGCGCACCGTCACCGCTAACGCTCCCGCATCCGCCGGGCCGCCCCGGCCAGAGGAGAGAACGATGTCAATGCTGTCCCTGGCATATAGATACCGGCCCGCCACGAAGCGGTTCAGGGCCGGACGCACCGCCAGCGTGCGCACATAGGCGGCGATGACGACGTGCAGCAGGGAAATGTCCTCGTTCCCTTCCCGCCGCTGGGCGCGGAGATATTTTTCAATGGCGCTGACCTCGATTTGATCGGTGAAGCTGTTCACCGCGTCGCTGGGGCGGCGCATGATAAAGGGGCTGAGCTGGAAGGACGGGGATATGGTGCGCAGCCGCCTGCCGTCCCGCCGGTCGCCCATCCGCCGCTGAGGGTATTGTTCTGGCATAGGGTACCTCTTGCTTTTTCCGCCGAAAGGGCGTTTTCCCCTATTATACATGAAATCGTTCCCGGAAACAAGCGGGGCCGCTGTTTTTCGCCCTTGGCCGTATCCGGCGATCCTGGAAAGCCGGCGCGAGGGGGGTATAATCAGGTATTCCATACTCATATAAAAATATTATACGGCCATGCGGCAGGAGGACACATCACTATGACCATCACGGAAGAAATCATCCGGGCGTTTTCGGATCATCTGAGCCGGGAGGAGCGCACCCCGGCTACCATAGAAAAATACACCCACGCCCTGCGGACGCTGGCGCAGTTTCTGGACGGCGGAGCGCTGACCAAGGAGGGGCTGCTGGCCTTTCGGGAGCGGCTTCAGACCGATGTGCTTCCCCAGACGGTGAACGGCTATATCTCCGCCGTCAACGCCTTTCTGACCTTCGCCGGCCTGGAGCATATGAAGCTCCGGCTGATGCGCACCCAGCGGCAGCCCTTCCGGGAGTCGGACAGAGAGCTGACGGAGGCGGAGTATGAGCGGCTGGTTTCCGCCGCGAAGAAGCGAGATGACCGACTCTATCACATTCTCATCACCCTGGCGGGAACAGGCATCCGTATCAGCGAGCTGACGTATATTACTGTGGAGACGGTGAGAAGAGGCCGTGCGACCGTTCGCATGAAGGGGAAGACCCGGATCATTCTCATCCCCAGGGGTTTGAAGGAGAAGCTGAACCGATACATACAAAAAAGAGGCTACCGCTCTGGCCCGGTGTTTCGCACCCGCAGCGGAAAGCCTATGGATCGCTCCAACATCGCCCATCAGATGAAGGGCCTGTGCCGTGCGGCCAGGGTGTCCCCCAAAAAGGTGTTTCCCCACAACCTGCGGCACCTGTTCGCCCGGCTGTTTTATGCGGCGGAAAAGAACCTTGCCCATCTGGCGGACGTGCTGGGCCACAGCCGCCTGGAGACCACGAGGCTGTACGTCATGTCCACCGAGGACTGCTATCAGCGCACCATGGAGCGGCTGAAGCTGGTGATATAAAAAATCCACAGAATAACCATTCTGTGGTGGATACGCACGGAAATAAAGGACACACGCCCTTGTACTGCAATCAATTATATTCCAGATTATAATCAAAGTCAAGGTTTTGCGAAAAAACTTCAATAGAAGTTTTTCTAAAAAGTATGGAAAAGAAAGGTCTGCCCATCTGCAATCCGTGGCAGGCCCTCTCTCCCTTGTCCGAAAATCGTCAGCAGAACGTTCATTCGGACAGCTTTTTGTTATTTCAATAACTAATCTCATGGCAATTTTCGAAAGATCGAAATATTACCACAGAGTGGTTATTGCGTGGTGAAAAAAATGTGTAATGCTTTTTAAGGAGGACAATCAGGTATGTGTAAGCGGTTGATAAGCCTGCTGCTTGCAGTGGTGATGGTGCTGTCCCTGGCGGGACTGTCCACAGCCTTCGCGGTGGAAGTGGACGACGGCAGCGAAACGACTACTGCGGCGGAGACAGCGGAGCCGACTGAAACGGAAAACCCGGAGGAAACGGGAACTGGCGAAGCCGAGGAACCCGCGGAGGAGTCGGAGACCGGCGAGAACGAGGAACCCGCTGAGGAGTCGGAGGCCGACGAGGAGCCGGAGAGCGGCGAGAACGAGGAACCCGCCGAGGAGCCGGAGGGCGGCGAAGACGAGGAACCCGTTGAGGAGCCGGAAAACGGCGAGGATGAGACCGAGCAGGAAGCGGTGGCTACGAATACATTGCTCACCGTGCAGGAGGACACCACAGAGGATGCGGCCACAGAGGTGACTGCCGAGGATGTCCAGGCACTGATCGACGCCCTGCCCACGGCGGCGGAGTATGCGGCCATGGACACCGACGCGCAGAACGAAGCCTATCTCTTGATACTGGAAGCCAGCGAAGCCTATGACGCCCTCTCCGAGGAGGAGCAGGACAAGGTGGACGATTCCAGGCTGGATGAGCTGTTCGATTATATCAACACTGGCATTTTGCCGGCGGCAGCGGATGCACTGACGGACGATGATTTACTTTGGTCTACTTTGACCAACCCTGACGAGGACGAGACCGGCGACGTTACGTTGACGGTTGTCACCACAGAAGGCGAAACGGAAACCTATCAGTATGCCAACATCATGGACGCAGTGAAAAAGCTGTTCTCCTACATGAACCACGGGGACAACTACCAGACTACGACTTCCTATAGTGCGACCACTACCTGGTATAACCCCAACGGTCGGGGTTATAACTGGTCTGACGTTGGCTACACCTGGGATTATGAGTCCGCTGTGATCTCCTTTACCGATGCACACTGCGAATACATCACCACGTCGGTACAGTTCAAGTCCTCCACCAGCGGGTGGCAGTATGCCAGCCTGAGCAACGTCACCTTTGACGGCAACGGCACCGGCAGCATCGTCGGCGATCCTGATCAGTCCTGGACGGGAGATGTGGTGGTCAGCGGCGGTACCTATGGCAACGCATATGGCTATGGCTCCTATTCCAATCTGAAGGGTACAATAACCATCAGCGGCGATAACTGCACCATTCAGAACATCAGCTTCATAGGAAACCATACCTGGGCCTTTACCTACTACACCCAGGACAACGCCATTGGCGTCGGTTCCGACGTCACGGGTCTGACCATTAAAAACAACACCTTCACGGGTTACACCTTGGTGACTGCCTTTGGTCAAAGCGGCGGCACGGTCACTGATGAGGTGTTTACAGGCAACACCGTGAGTGGCTGTCTGTTCCTGTTCCACTCCGCCGACGGCGGCGCGACCAATCTGACCATTACCAACAATACGCTGATCGGCACCGCGCAGTATACCCTTGCCTCCTGCATGGCGTATACAACGATCGCGAATTTCAGCGGCAATACGCTGACTTACGCAAGCTTCGGCCTCCAGAACTGCGAGACCGATATGTCGCAGTTCCTGACCAAAAACACCTATAAATATGGGTTCATCTATCAGGAGACGGTGGATTATAGCTGGACAGATGAAGAGCTTGGCACTGGTACTTATTACTATCTGCCGTCTTCCACCACTGTCATGACCGTTCTGCCCAAGGGCGCTGTGGCTGTCTGGAAATCGGATTATGACACGGCTGGGGAGATGGCCACAGGTTTGACCTATACCCAGCAGGATGCTGTCGATGACGCTTGTGCGGCGTCGGAGGATATGACCTATGCCACGCTGACCTGGACTGGCGGCGGAAGGGACGAGGACGGCACTTTGCTTGACGGCGGCGTTGCCATCGGGTATAACTACACCGCCATGCACCTGGATTATGATTATCCTGTTGTAGACGTGACAGTGACAAAGGATTGGGATGACGCTGAGAACCAGGACGGCATCCGACCGGAGTCCATCACGGTGGTTCTGGTGGAAAACGGGGAGACCACGGATACGACTGTCACGCTGAGCGAGGAAAATAACTGGACGGCCAGCTTTGAAGACCTGCCTCAATATGCGAACAGCAAGGAGATCGAGTATACCATCCAGGAAGTCGCCGTGACCGGCTACACCACTGAGATCACCGGGAGCGCGGCGGATGGTTACACCATCACCAACACCCACGAGCCGGAGACCATCAGCGTCACCGTGACCAAGACCTGGGACGACGCAGACGACCAGGACGGC
>JAJQCH010000079.1:0-10055 GCA_021202795.1 Oscillospiraceae bacterium | reverse complement strand
GCAGACGACCAGGACGGCCTCCGGCCTGAGAGCGTCACCGTGACCCTGGTGAAAAACGGCGAGGCCACGGAGCAGACTGTGACCCTGAACGCTGCGAACAACTGGACGGCCAGCTTCACCGCCCTGGATGAATACACAAACGGGGAGAAGAACGTCTATACCGTCCAGGAGGCGGAAACAGAGGGCTATACCAGCGTTGTGACCGGGGACGCGGCCACGGGCTTTGTGATCACCAACACCCACACCCCGACGGTGACGCCTCCCCCGGAGGAAACCGAGACGCCGACCGAGACCACAACGCCCACAGAAACCGAGACACCCACAGAGACCGAGACACCGACCGAGACCGAGACCCCCGCGGAGACTGAGACGCCCGTTGACCCGGACGCGACCGCCACGCCGGTGGTGATCACCCCCGTTCCCACGGCCACGGCTACGTCTACCTCCCCGGACACGGGGGACGACAGCAACGCCCTGCTGTGGCTGGGTCTGCTGCTCCTGTGCGCCGGCGGCGCTGCGGTGCTGCTGACGGTGAGGAAACGGAAGGATTAACATGACAGAGTCGGTCGCTTATGAAAAGCTTCTGACCGATTTGCAGACGGCCTGCGCCGCGCTGGCCAAAACCGACCCCGCCTCGGCGGCGTCGGTGGAGGAGGCTGCGGAGATCATACCCGCTCTGACTCACCGCGTGGCCGAGCTGGAGGAGGCGCTGGCCGCCGCAGAGGGGCAGATCAAACGGCGCAGGGAGCGCCAGCTTGAGGGCATCGTGGCCGCCCAGGAGCGGGGCGTGGCCTTCGGACGGCCCCGGATGCCCCTGCCGGATAATTTTGAAGAGGTGAAAAATCTCTGGTTCACCCGGCAAATATCCTCCCGCGAGGGAGCCAGAAGACTGGGCGTCAGCCAGGACACGTTCCTCCGCTGGTGCCGGACAAGATAAAATCATCCCCCTCGTCCCAAAAGGCGAGGGGGATACGCTTTTTATACACGCCCCCTGAGCCGAACGGATTCGTGGCTTTGTTAAATGCGGAAACAATCTTGCTAAAAACGTGGCGGGTGTAATGCGACAATTTGGGAAGATTACCTATTGCAAGTCGCGGGAAAAGTGGTATTATATAAAAGGAATAATTTTAACTGGGTTAAATTTTACTTATTCGTGACAGGAATTTGACCGTTTCACGGATAATAGGAAGAAAGCCTGTTTTGGAGGTGTTTTTGTATGGCATTGGAGGCGTTGGATACCATCGCCTTGGCGGAGGAAAAAGCGCGACAGATCCGGGCCGCCGCCGTGGCGGAGGCGAAAAGATCTGTTCAGGAGGCGGAGGACGCCGTGACAGTGATGATCGCCGCTGCCGACGGAAAGGCCGAGGATGAGCTGAAGGAGCTGACCCGGAAGGCGGATGAAAAGGCAAAGGAGGACGCGGGCGTCCTTGCGTCCAACACCCGAAACAAGGAGGCGGCCATGCGGGCCAAGGCCGACAAGCGGATGGATGAGGTCGTGGACGGAATCGTGGAAAGGATCGTGAACGGCTGATGTCCATTGTCAGAATGAAAAAGCTCCGCGTCATCGCCATCCGCAGCCAGCGGGATGAGCTGATGCGCTCGCTGGTGCATTTGGGCTGCGTTCAGGTTCACGAGCCGGAGGAAATGCTTTCAGACCCGGATGCCGCAGCGCTGCTCCGCCCGGAAAGGGCGGGGCTTATGGACGCCAGGAACCGACAGGCGGAAATGCAGTCCGCCATCAAGGTTCTGGAGCGATACGCCCCGGAAAAGAAAAAGCTTCTTTCCTCCCGACCTGAGGTGCGGGAAACGGACTTTCTGGACGAGGAGGCCCAGGAGCGGGATTACGCCCTGGCCTGCCAGCTAAACGAGTGGGACGGACAGATCCGGCGCATTACCGCGGAGGAGAGCCGCCTGCGGGCGGAGGTCGAATCTCTTCGGCCCTGGGAGGCCCTGGACGCACCGCTGAGCGGCGCGGGAACTAAGACCTGCGGCCTGCTGCTTGCCACCGCCCCGGCGGAAATGGATATGGCCGCCGTGCGGGAGGCCGTGGAGCAAACCTGCCAGGAGGCGGAGATCATGTCCGTGTCCCAGGATGAGCAGCAGCAATGCTTTATCGTCATCACCCTGCGCTCGGAGATGGACGCGGTGGAGGAGGCCCTTAAAAACGCCGGATGCGGCCAGGCCGCTTTTCCGGGAGAGACCGGCACCGCCGTGGAGGGCATTGCCCTTCGGGAGCGGCAGCTTGCGGAGCTGGCGGCCCAGAAGACGGAGATCACCGCCCTGGTGGCGGAGCAGGGGCCGCAGGCCCCCAATCTGCGCCTGACGGCTGACCGCCTGACGACGGAGGTGGCGCGGGCCGAGGCCAGCGAACGCCTTCGGGGGACGGACAACATCGTGGCTCTGGAGGGCTGGTGTCCCGCCCCGGACGCGGAGCGGCTGGAGGCTGAACTTGCAAAGCTGGACTGCGCCTGGGAGTTTTCCGACCCCGCGCCGGAGGAATATCCCGACGTGCCGGTGAAGCTGCAAAACAAAAAGCTCGTCCAGTCCATGAACGTCATCACGGAGATGTATGCCCTTCCCGCTTACGACGGAGTGGATCCCAACGCGCTGATGTTCCCGTTCTTTATTTTGTTTTACGGCATCATGTTCGCGGATATGGGCTATGGCCTTCTGATGCTGATCATCGGCATTGTGGCAAAGACGAAGGTAAAGCCCCGCGGCGGCGCGGGCCATTTAATGAGCCTGATGATTCTGGGCGGCATAAGCACGTTCGTGTTCGGTGCGCTGACCGGCGGCTTCTTCGGCGATTTTCTGCCTCAGTTGGCGGCGGTCATAAACCCGGACACTACCTTCACCGCCATGCCCAGCCTGTTCACCCCCCTGGACGACACTATGATGATCCTGATCGGGTCGCTGGTTCTCGGCGTGATTCAGATCTTCACCGGCATGATCGTCAGCGTTGTGCATAAGTGCAAAAACGGCGAGTTTCTCAGCGCCCTGTTCGACGAGGTGGCCTGGTGGTGCATCCTGATCGGCCTGGTGCTTGTGTTCCTGGGAACCCCAGTGCTGCTGATTATCGGCGCGGTACTGCTGGTGGTGGGCCAGTTTGTCCAGAAAAAGAGCTTTATGGGCGGCCTGACCGGCCTGTTCGGCGCGATTTACAACGGCGTCACCGGCTATTTCAGCGATATTTTGTCCTATTCCCGCCTGATGGCCCTGATGCTGGCCGGCAGCGTTATTGCCATGGTGTTCAATACCCTGGGCGCCATGACAGGGAATGTGGTGGTGTTCATCATCATCGCCCTGATCGGCAACGCCCTGAACTTTGGACTGAACCTGTTGGGCTGCTTTGTCCACGACCTGCGTTTGCAGGTGCTGGAATTTTTCAATCGTTTCTACAAAGACGGCGGCAAAGCCTTTAAGCCGCTGGCTGTCAATACAAAATATGTGGATATAATCAAGGAGGAAATCTAACCATGGAACTTCTCAGTAATTTCGGCGGCCTTGGCCTGGCCTTTTTGGGCGGCGCCCTGGCGGTAGGGTTTAGCTGCGCCGGCTCCGGCAAGGGAACCGGCTGCGTGGGCGAGGCAGCCACCGGCCTTCTGGCGGAACAGTCCGAAGCCTTCGGCAAATGCCTGATCATGCAGGTGCTGCCCGGCACCCAGGGCCTGTACGGCCTGGTGGTCTGGTTCATGGCCATGATGCAGATCGGCCTGTTCGGCGGCACCGGCCTGGTGGATCTGACCCTGGCCCAGGGCTTCAGCGTTTTCAGCGCCTGCATCCCCATGGCCATCGGCGGCTATATCACCGCTGTCGCCCAGGGCAGAACGGCTGCGGCCTCTATAAACCTGATGGCTAAGAATCCTGACGACTGGTCCAGGGGCATCATCATGTGCGTCGTGGTTGAGTTCTATGCAATTTTGTCCCTGCTCGCGTCTATTCTGATGCTGCTCCAGGCGGTCTGAGGCGGAGCGCTATGAACGGCATTGAAAAGATCACCGCCCGCATCGAGGCAGACGCGGCGGCGGATGCCGCCCGTATCGCAGAGGAGACAAAGGCGCAGTGTGACGGCATCCGCGAGGAGGGCGAGAAAAAAGCCCAGGAACGCTACTGGGAGAAGGTTCGCCAGGGCGTGAAGGCCACGGAGGACAGAACGCAGCGCCTGGCGAAAACCGCCGATATGGAGGCGCGGAAAAGCGTTCTTGCCTGCAAGCAGGAGATCGTGGCGGAGGCGTTCGCCAAGGCGGAGGAAAAAATCCGGGCCCTGTCCGGGGATCAATACATCGGCTTTCTGGCGTCTATGGCCGCAAGGGCGGCTGTTACGGGAACGGAGGAGCTGGTGCTGTCCGCGGAAGACAAAAAGACCATCGGTAGCAAGGTGTTGTCCAAGGCCAACGCCCGGCTGACGGAGGCCGGAAAGCCCGGACGGCTGACCCTGGCCGACGAGACAGGCAACTTCACCTGCGGCCTGATCTGCCGGAGAGGCAGCATATCCGTCAACTGCACCGTGGAGGTGCTGATGGCGCAGGCCAGGGAGGATATGGCCTCCCAGGTGGCCGCCGAGCTGTTTTCGTGATGGCGGCCCGTATCATATTGGCAAGGGGGAAATAACTTGTCAACAGTTAAGAATACAGATTATCTATTTTTATCCGCCTATATCCGGGCGCGGGAGGCAAAGCTGCTGACGGCGCATCGGCTGGAGCAGATGGTGGACGCCCCAAATTTCGACGAGGCGGCCCGCATCCTGACAGACTGCGGTTATCCAGACCTTACCGGCGCGGGAGACGCACAGTTGGAGGCGGCCTTTGCCGCCCGCCGGGAGGCGTTTCTCAACGAGATGGAGAGATTCAGCCCGGAGAAGGAGCTGGTGCTGGCCTTTCGGCTGAAATTCGATTACCACAACGCCAAGGTGCTGGTGAAGTCCGAGGGCGTTGCGGCGGACGGGGAGCGACTTCTGTCCACCTGTGGCCGGATAGCCCCTCAGGTGCTGACGGAGGCGTTCTATGGGGACGTCTGGCAGAAAATACCAAGTCCCCTGGCTTCCGCCATCCGGCAGGCGAAAAACACCCTGGCCAGGACGGGCGATCCCCAGCTTGCGGATATGGGGCTGGATCGGGCCTATTTCGGGGAGCTGCTGACTCTGACGGAGGGCCTGTCCACCGGGTTTTACACCGGCTATGTCCGTCTGTCTATCGACGTGGCGAACCTTCGCAGCGCCGTGCGGTGTGTGCGCGGCCATTTGAACGACAGCGTTTTAAAGGCGGCCCTGATCGAGGGGGGCAACGTGTCCCCGGCGCGGATTCTTCGCCATGCCTATGGAGACGGCGTGACCGGCCTGTTCACCGATCGGGCCATGTCCGCCTGCGCGGAGCTGGGGCAGAAGTCCATCGAGGGTGCGCCGCTGGCGGCCTTCGAGCGGGCCTGCGATAATGCGCTGATGGACTATCTCACCGGCGCAAAGATGGTGGCCTATGGGCCGGAGGTGGCCGTGGCCTATCTGGCGTCCCTGGAGGGAGAGATCGTGGCGGCGCGGATGGTGCTGCTGGGCAAACGGAGCGGTCTTAGCCCCGACGCCCTGCGGGAAAGGTTGCGTGAAAGCTATGAATAAAATTGCCGTTATGGGAAGCCCCGATACGGTCATGGGCTTCAAGGCCCTGGGCCTGGAGACCGTTCCCGTGCGGGAGCCTGAGGAAGCCCGGAAACTCTTTAAACAGATGACCCGGCCTGACCAGACCGACAAGTACGCCATCATTTATCTGGAGGAGAATCTTGCGGAACTCCTGGCGGAGGAGATTGATCGCTTCAAGGACAGTCCCATTCCCGCCGTGATCCTTATCCCCGGCAAGGACGGCTCTATGGGCCTGGGCCTGTCGGCCCTGGAAACCGCCGTGGAACGGGCTGTGGGGGTCAATATTTTGTAAAAAATGCGGCCCCTACAGACGGGGTCAGCGAGCATAGTATAAAATACCGAAGGAAGGTAGAAGCATGAGCGGAACGATAACAAAAATTTCGGGCCCGCTGGTGGTGGCCAATGGCCTGGCGGATGCCAACGTCTCCGACGTGGTTCGGGTGGGTGAGCAGCATCTGATCGGCGAGATCCTCCAGATGAAGGGGGACAGCGCCTCTATCCAGGTTTATGAGGAGACCTCCGGCCTTGGCCCCGGCGCCCAGGTCGTCACCACCGGCGCGCCCCTGAGCGTAGAGCTGGGGCCGGGCCTGCTGACCAGCATATATGACGGCATTCAGCGTCCCCTGACAGAAATACGCGCCCTGACCGGTGATACCATTACCCGCGGCGTCCAGGTGACGAGCCTTGATCACAAAAAGGAGTGGGAATTCACCGCCGTGGCTGCCGTGGGCGACACAGTGGTTCCCGGCGACGTGCTGGGTACGGTGCAGGAGACTGCCGCCGTCCTGCATAAAATCATGGTTCCCACCGATGTTTCCGGCGTGGTGGAATCCATCCAGAGCGGAACCTACACCATTGAGCAGACCGTGGCCGTGGTGAAGGACGACAAGGGAGAGCGCCATGAAGTCAACATGATTCAGCGCTGGCCTGTCCGTGTGGCCCGGCCCTATAAGCGCAAGCACGTCCCCAGCCGCCCCATGAACAGCGGCCAGCGTGTTATAGACACCCTGTTCCCCATCGCCAAGGGCGGCACCGCCGCCGTCCCCGGCCCCTTTGGCAGCGGCAAGACCGTGGTACAGCACCAGCTCGCCAAGTGGTCGGACGTGGACATCGTGGTCTACATCGGCTGCGGCGAACGCGGCAACGAGATGACCGACGTGTTGATGGAATTCCCGGAGCTGACAGACCCCCGGAGCGGGGAGTCTCTGATGCAGCGGACGGTGCTGATCGCCAACACCTCCGATATGCCGGTGGCGGCCCGTGAGGCCAGCATTTATACCGGCATCACCATCGCGGAATATTTCCGGGATATGGGCTACGACGTGGCGGTTCTGGCCGACTCCACCTCCCGCTGGGCGGAGGCCCTTCGTGAGATGAGCGGTCGGTTGGAGGAAATGCCCGGCGAGGAGGGCTATCCCGCCTACCTTGCCAGCCGCCTGGCCCAGTATTACGAACGGGCCGGCGTGGTGGAGTGTCTGGGCAGCGCCAGCCGCCAGGGTTCCATCACGGCCATCGGCGCCGTATCTCCTCCGGGCGGCGATACCTCCGAGCCTGTCTCTCAGGCCACCATGCGTATCGTCAAGGTCTTCTGGGGCCTGGACAGCTCCCTGGCCTACGCCCGTCACTTCCCGGCCATCAACTGGCTGACCTCCTACAGTCTGTATCTGGACACCCTCAAGGACTGGTACGACAAGGAATTCCCTGGCTTTATGGCCCAGAGGGAAAAGAGCATGACTATCCTCCAGGAGGAGGAGAGCCTCAACGAGATCGTTCGCCTGGTGGGCAAGGACTCCCTGGGCGCGGAGGATCAGATGACCCTGGAGACCGCCCGTATGATCCGGGAGGACTTTTTGCAGCAGAACGCCTTCGTGGAGGAGGACGCTTATTCCTCCTATGACAAGCAGTTCCGTCTGCTGGGGCTGATTCTGAAATACGATGAGCTGTGCCGTCAGGCCATGGCCCAGGGCGCGGAGCTGGAGGCCCTGTTCACCATCCCCGCGAGGGAGCAGATCGGTCGTGCCAAGACCATCCTGCCCGGCCAGTATGAGACCGAATACGCCCAGATCGAAGAGAATATGAAGCGCCAGATTCAGGCGCTGACAGCGGGAGGTGAGGAGCAGTGATCCGGGAATATAAAACCATAAGCGAGATCGCAAGCCCTCTGATGATGGTCAAAAACGTGGAGGGCGTCACCTATGACGAGCTGGCGGAGATAGAGCTGCCGAATGGCGAGAAGCGCCGTTGCAAGGTGCTGGAGGTAGACGGCGACACTGCCGTTGTCCAGCTTTTCGAGAGTGCCCAGGGCATTAACCTGGCTGCGTCCAAGGTTCGCTTTTTGGGCCACCCTCTTCAGCTCGGCGTGTCCGAGGATATGCTGGGGCGCGTTTTCAACGGCATGGGCGAACCCATTGACGGCGGCCCCGCCATCCTGCCGGAGAAGTATGAGGACATCAACGGCCTGCCTATGAACCCGGCGTCCCGCGCCTATCCGGCGGAGTTTATCCAGACCGGTGTCTCCACCATCGACGGACTGAACACCCTGGTTCGCGGCCAGAAGCTGCCTATATTCTCCGGCTCCGGCCTGCCTCATGCGGCCCTGGCCGCCCAGATCGTCCGCCAGGCCAAGGTTCTCGGCACGGACGAAAGTTTCGCCGTGGTGTTCGCCGCCATTGGCATTACCTTTGAGGAATCGGAGTTTTTCATCAACGACTTCCGCAAGACCGGGGCCATCGACCGCACCGTAGTGTTCTCGAACCTGGCCAACGACCCCGCCGTGGAACGTATTTCCACCCCGCGTATGGCCCTGACCGCCGCCGAATACCTGGCCTTTGAGAAGGATATGCACGTTCTGGTGGTCATGACGGACATCACAAACTATGCCGAGGCACTGCGTGAAATCTCCGCCGCCAAGAAGGAGGTTCCCGGTCGCCGCGGGTATCCCGGCTATATGTATACCGACCTGGCCACAATGTACGAACGGGCTGGCCGCCGCATTGGAAAGAAGGGTTCCATCACCATGATCCCCATCCTTACCATGCCGGAGGACGACAAGACCCACCCCATCCCCGACCTGACCGGCTACATCACCGAGGGTCAAATCATCCTCTCCCGCGAGCTGCACCGCAAGGGCATCGTGCCGCCTGTGGACGTGCTGCCCAGCCTGTCCCGTTTGAAGGACAAGGGCATCGGCGAGGGCAAGACCCGCGAGGATCATGCCGGTACCATGAACCAGTTGTTTGCCGCCTACTCCTCCGGCAAGGAGGCCAAGGAGCTGATGACGATTCTGGGCGAGTCCGCGCTGTCTGAGACAGACAAGAAATTTGCCTATTTCGCCGACGAGTTTGAAAAACGCTATGTGAACCAGGGCAACCAGACCAACCGTTCCATCGAGGAGACCCTTGACCTGGGCTGGGAGCTGCTGAGCCTGCTACCCAGAAGCGAGCTGAAGCGTGTGAAGGTGGCGGAGATCGAAAAGTATATGCCGAAGCAGGCGGAGGAATGACCGCCAGGTCGTTAAGCGAGGTGATTTTATGCCGAAAAGTGCTGTGACCCCTACACGGATGGTGCTGAACCAGCTAAAAGGCCGGTTGCGCACAGCCAGCCGGGGGCATAAGCTGCTGAAGGATAAGCGGGACGAGGAAATGCGCCAGTTTATGGACATCGTCCGCCGGAACAAGGCTCTGCGGGAAAAGGTTGACCAGGGCCTGACGGAGGCCTTTGCTGCCATGAGCATGGCCAGCGCCGTGATGAGTCCTGAAATGCTGGAGCAAAGCCTGCTCTATGTCCGGCAGAAGGTGGATTTGGGCGTCTCCTATAAGAATATCATGAGCGTGAACGTGCCGGTGTACGACTTCAAGACACAGGCAGGGGATCTTACCGGCCAGCTCCCTTACGGCTTCGCCCAGACAAGCGGCGAGCTGGACGACGCCATTTCCAAGCTGTACCAGGTGTTTGAGGATATGCTGGAGCTGGCCCAGGTGGAAAAGACCATGCAGCTTTTGGCGGAGGACATCGAAAAAACCCGCCGCCGGGTGAACGCCCTGGAATACGTTATGATTCCTGAATTGGAGGAAAACATCCGCTATATCTCCATGAAGCTGGAGGAAAACGAATCCTCCACCAAGGTGCGCCTGATGAAGGTGAAGGAAATGGTCCTTCAGGACGCCCATCACTATCAGCAGTAAAGAAAACGGGCCAGTGCTTGACACTGGCCCTGTTTTAGTCTAAAATATATCCGTTCCGCTCAAAATCGGTTGGACGGTCACAAGTTCATATTTTCTCAAATGTCTCCGTAGCTCAGTTGGACAGAGCGTTCGCCTCCTAAGGTTACGTAGCAACGTTCGCCTCGTGAAAAACTCTTTTAGGACAATGGTTCAAAGCAGGATTCGCCTGCAACAAAAATTTCATACGTCTCCGTAGCTCAGTT
>JAJQCH010000143.1 GCA_021202795.1 Oscillospiraceae bacterium | reverse complement strand
ATTCAATTGCTATGGATTTTTTAGGTGTTCAACTTCATTTTACAATCGACCTTATTTTTCCTTTTCATCTCTTCCGCGCAAAACATCAATTTTCAATCAAGGTGATTTGACAGCATCCTTTCAAAATTCAAATCTGTCCGGCGCAACAGTTGGGTAATCTCTTGCTTGGAAGCGGAAAAGTCATTTCTTGCCCACATAGTTAAAAGTGCAATACAGCCATGGATATGATACGAGGTTAGAAGTCTCATTTCGTCAGAGACGACGGACAGGTTATCCTCAAACAGCCAAATGTCCAGATACTTTTTCTCCAGAAGATTACATACTCTGCTTATAAATGTGTTGTCAATATCGTTGCACAATAGCATATAAAACAATGTCTGATTGTTATATAGATAGTTAATGATCGCCTCATATGTATTGGAATAAAGATGTGCAGGATCTTCCTTTACGATTTCCCCCAATTCGGCCAAGACTCTCTTTACTATTTGCTCATACAGATCATAAACATCGTGGTAATGCGAATAAAAGGTAACGCGGTGGATGTCGGCAGCATCCGCCAGTTCCTGCACGGTGATATGGCGCAAATCCTTATGAAGCATTAACTCGGAAAGAGCATTTTGCAATGCTTTTTCCGTTTTTCGTACCCGTCTGTCCTCTGTGTTCATGATAGTGATTCCTATTTAATTTACATATTCAGTCGGTAGTGTAATGTAGACTACATTATAGCCTGAATTGAATATTGAAAGGTTACATTCATCATATTATACTTACTTATGTAGTCTAAGTCAAGACACTTGCTCTGGATATTTCTGCAAAATCAAATACTGATGGAGGATCAGAGATGGAAAAAGCTGGAATAGGACGGGAAAAGAGAATCGCGCTTGTTATACTTGCAGTTGTTTTATGTATAGCGGCAGTATTCTCTGCCATTTTATTTGTGATCCCGGCAATCAAAATCAATACGCTTGAAAAGCTGTCTATGGACGATTCGGCAACGGCGCAGTATAGCGATGGAATGCCGGACACGGACACCATTTACGGATGGGCCGAAGATCTCGCAAACATGGGGGCTAGATTGCCCGGAACCGAAGCGGGTCAGGAGGCACAAAGCTATGTAAAGGAAAAATTTGAGGAGATAGGGCTTGAGAATGTTTCCATTATTTCCTCAACGACATCCCTGTATACCTGCGACAGCTATTCCCTTTCTGTGGGCGGGGAGGATATGGAGTGCTTCTATATTACCTACACCGGCACAGACAGCACCTATGCTGATTTCAGCGTAGATGCTGAGGCGGAGCTGGTCTATGTCGGGAGCAAAACAAACGCCAATGTGGACGTGGAAGGAAAAATCGTGGTCATAGACATCTCATTCCAATCTATGCCATATGTAGTGGCAAGATTGGCCTCAAAGCTGTTCTACGACCCGAACAACACTCTGTCCCTGACGGGTTCCAAACAGATCACCTATCTCACAGAATCCTTTTACGAAAGCTATTATAATTATCAGGAAAAGGGCGCTGTTGGCTTTATCGGTATCCCGACAGACTATTTTGACAGCTGTGAATACCATGCGGAGGATTACCGATACATTGGCGGAGATATGACTACCCCCGGCGTATTTGTGAGTAACAGCACAGGCGATGTCATTAAGGAGCTGATTAATAATTCCGATACAGCCGTGACGGCGGATATACAGATGAGCGGTTCCTTACAGGAGATAGAGGCAGGAGCAGTCATCGGTTATCTGTCCGGCAGTTCCGAGGAAACCATTATGGTGCAGTCCCACTATGATTCCATCACAACGGGAGCGGTAGAGGATGCCTCCGGCACAGCCTGCCTGCTGGCAATGGCGCAGTTCTATTCCCAGATACCAGAGGAAGACCGGGAGAAAACACTTCTGTTTATAGCGACCGATACGCATTTCAGCGATTATGACACGCACGATGCTGTTGTAGAGGAGCTGTTCGGGGAAGGCAACACCATTGTTGCCAACCTTTGTGTGGAACATATTGCAAAAGAGCTTGTTATGAACACAAACGGAGGACTTGAAGAAACCGGCGAGGTTGATCCGCGCATCTTCTTCGTGAACGGAAGCGACGCTCTGGTACAGATTGTAAATGAGGAGATTGTGCGTCATGGTCTTGACCGTTCCATCGTATTCGGTGCGACGCTGCTGGGAGAGGACGTCTTTACAGATGCCAATGATTTCTATCAGCAGGGAATTGCGCTGGTCAGCCTGATCAGTGTGCCAATATACCTCTACGATACCGTAGACACCTTGGATAAAATAGACACCGACGCACTTGTTCCCACCGTAGAAACCTTATCTGATATTCTGTGGAGACTGTCCGAGCTTTCTGGCGCAGAATTACAGGAATAGGAGGATGACCAGGTGAAAAAACACAAAAAACTGATTATCACCTTGGCTGTCTTTGCTGTGGTTCTGGCGGGAGGAGCAGGTATCTTCTTCTCCTGGCTTTACAGCGGAAACACGACTTCTCTGTCGCTTGCTTCCTCAAGCACGGAGCAGGTCAGCGAGCCGTTCAATTACAGCGGCTATTCGACAGCCGAATATGACTCTTACACGAAGACATCCGTATATGTTGAACTGTCGGATGGCGTAAAAATTGCAGTGGACATTTATCTTCCGGCAGACGGCCCTTCTGATGACAGCGGCACTTATCTGGGATATTCTCAGCTTGTAACGGCTGCATACGCCCCGGAAGCATTAAAAGCCATTTTCCCGGAAGTAGTGGCGATGGATGGATACAGCACAGAGATGAGGCCGGGTGGCGTGTTCAGTGAGCTGTATTCTTCCACAGATTACCAGACCCTCTATGAAATGAACAATTATCTGCCGAATGAATATGTCTACCCAACAGCGCCAGTGGTCGATGAGGACGGCGACGGCGACCTTTGGGATGAGATACCTTTGGATTTGGACGGGGATGGCGATTTCCTGGATGATTATAACTATCCGGAAGACCCCGACGATGAGCCGCAGTATGCCGACGGAAACTCCAGAGAACACATTTATTATCTTGCCACCTATGAGCATAAGGACAATGTGCCATATAATACGCTGGGCTCTCAGGTGGAATATATTGATTCAGAGGTAACATTGGGCAGCGGTGAACATACGCTTACACTTTCTGCTTATGAAGCCAGCCCGTCTGCGTCTGTTGAGGCCATTATGGATACAGATATCGCAATCTATAACCACGGAAGCTGGATGGATACGTTCATCACCAGCACTACAGAGCTGTATAATACCATGAAAAGCACCAATGTGTCCAAGCTGATTATCGACCCTGGCTATCATGAAACAGAATCGCCATATTGGGAATATTGCGGTGAAGATGAAGACAGTTCGATAGCAGCCTATGCCATAGAGCTTGTGCGGTTTTACGACCGATATCTGAAGGGCATTGAGAACGGGATTGACACAGAACCGCCTGTTTATATCTACAATATGAACGGGGACGGCTGGCGGTTTGAGAATGAGTTCCCACTGGCAAGGCAGGTTGAGACAGACTATTACCTGGCGCAGGATGGGGTGCCGACGACCAGCCTGAACAGTGTGGAAACCGGCTCCGATGATTATCAGGTGGATCTGACGCAGGATTCCAGTTGGGCATCCGAGTGGTACAGTTATGGCGTTTCCCGTTATGTCATGGCCGCACCCGATGAAGTCCCTGACCGAACAGAGCAGGATAAAACCTCTCTTACCTATACGACAGCGACACTGACAGAGGATACGGAGGTGACGGGCTATCAAGTCCTTACGTTCTACGCTTCCAGCACATCCGATGATGCGGATTTCTATGTCTATCTTGAGGATGTGGATGAAGATGGGAACGCTGTTCTTGTGACGGAAGGAGTATTGACCGTCGGATTTGCTGCGACCTATGATAATGACACTATGATTTCAGGCGGCACGACCAACGTGGATGTATTGCCTGACCTGATATGGCATGGGTTTGAGGAAGCTCAGTATGTGGAGGATATTCTTGCGGATGGTGCGATTGTTGAATTCGCCATTACGCTTTTCCCGACATCGTGGACTTTTTTAGAGGGACACAGCATTCGTGTTACCATCGCCCGCGTCAATACGCCAACTTTTGCAACGAATGACGCTCTGGATGAGGACACTGTGGTGACAATTTACAGAGACGAGGAACATCAATCCAGGATAACGCTGCCGGTCATTCCGAAATAATTATGGCAATTCTATGAAGCAGACTTCAACAGATCGGTAATTGGTTGGGGTCTATTTCTATACTCCTTTTCATAGTTTGAAAAAGAAGCCATAACAGTTGCGTTCTGGATTTATCGGCAAATAAATTTCTGTCATCCCACGCCTTACGATAAGATTACAAATCGCATAAATACATATGTGTTATTTTTGGTTGATTGCATAATGAAGATGGACACTTGAAAAAGAAAATCCATAGTG
>JAJQCH010000052.1 GCA_021202795.1 Oscillospiraceae bacterium | reverse complement strand
ACTATGGATTTTCTTTTTCAAGTGTCCATCTTCATTATGCAATCAACCAATTTTTAATGTTTCCCAGAGGGTGTTAATATAATCCAGCATCTCATCGCTGAGATTGCGGTAGGCGTATTGGTTATACAGGGCGGAGAAGCTCTCCATTTCCGGGTAGAGAATCTCCATGGCCTCCTGGCCCATCTCGTCGATGTAGTCCTCGTTTTCATAGACCAGGCTGTTGGGGGAGGCGTACCAGATATATTCCGCGTTGGCGATGGCGGCCTCCTGGGAGAGCATATAGTTTATAAAAATCTCCGCCAGCTCCTGATTCTGACAGCAGGAGGGGATGCACATGGCGTCCACGAAGTAATTCGTCCGCTCCGGGTAGTAGAACTGCAAATCCACCGTGTCCGCCTGGGCGTCCGCCATGGTGAAGTAGTCCCCGGCGTAGTAGGCGGCGATGGCAGCCTCCCCGGACTCCATCATGTTGTATATCTCGTCCATGACGTAGCTCTTCACCAGGCTGCGCTGGGAGAGCAGCTCCGTCAGGGCGGCGTCCCAGACGGCGGTGTCTGTGCTGTTTACATCCAGCCCCAGGCGGTATATGGCCGTGCCGAAGGCGTCCCGCGAGTTGTTGAACTGGAGAATCTGGCCGGCGTATTTCTCGTTCCACATCAGATCCCAGGAGCCGGTGTCCTCCTCGTCCACCACGTTGGCGTCGTAGATAATGCCCACGATGCCGTAGGTATAGGGGACGGAATAGAGGTTGTCCGGGTCATAGTAGAGACTGCGGAAGTCCTCTCCAATGTATTCATAGTTGGGGATGTTTTCAAAATTCAGAGGCAGGAGCATATCCTCCTCGATCATGCGGGCGATCATATAATCCGAGGGGATGATCACGTCATAGCTGACTGCGCCGGAGGCAAGCTTTGCGTACATATCCTCGTTGCTGGCGAAGGTGGTGTAGTTAACCTTCACCTTCTGGCCATATTCCGCCTCGTACCAATCCTCAAACTCCTCGATCACGTCCATGGAGCCTTCCGACCCGTCGGAGATATACTCTCCCCAGTTGTACACGTTCAGCACCAGGGCATCGCCGTCGTAAAGCGCTACTGCAATGATGACGACAGCCGCAAAAGCCGCCGCCCCGCCGCAGGCATAAAGAATCCTTTTCGTCCGGGACGTCAGGGGCGTTTTGGCCTTCTCGGCCCGCTTTGCCGCCCGGCGGGCTGCCCGCTTTGTACGCCGGACGGCGCGCCTGGCCCGGCGGGCGGCCCGAACCCGCCGACCGTCCTCGCTGTCCGCAAGGTTCGACAGCAGGAGAAGCGCCAGAATGACGAAAAAGGTGATGGTCGCCAGGGCATACATCTTCGGCGTGACGGTCTTTTTCGTCATGTTGTAAATGCGGATAGGCAGCGTCTGGAACCCATTGCCGGTGGTGAAATAGCTGATGACGAAGTCGTCCAGGGACAGGGTGAAGGACATGATAAGCCCAGTAGTGATGCCGGGCATAAGCTCCGGCAGCTCCGCCTTCCAGAAGGCCCGCCAGGGAGTACAGCCCAGATCCATGGCCGCCTCCGGCAGCGCCGGATCCATCTGCTGGAGCTTTGGCAGCACCTGGAGAATCACATAGGGCAGGCAGAAGGTGATGTGGGCGATCAGCAGAGTGCCGAAGCTAAGGCTGTTGGCAAAGCCAAAAAGCTGGCTGACAAACACAAACATGAACATCATGGAAATGCCGGTGATGATGTCCGGGTTCACCATGGGGATGTTGGTGGTCACGTCCAGCGCCGCCCGGATATAGCGGCTGCGGAGCTTGTCTATGCCCACGGCGGCGGCGGTTCCCATGCCGGTGGCAATCACCGAGGCGCATACGGCCAGAATCAGGGTGTTTTTCACCGAGGCTAACGTGTCGCCGTCGTTAAACAGCTCCACATACCACTTAAAGGAAAAGCCGGAAAAGACAGACAGGCTCCTGGATTCGTTAAACGAGAATATCAGCATGATGACGATGGGCGCAAACAGGAACACGAACATCAGCACCGTAAAGATTTTCGATGACAGCTTCATATCATGTTCCTCCGTAGACCTTTTTATTGGTCAGCCGGCGCATGAGCATCATGGCCGCCAGCAGCAACACCATCAGGATGAAGGCGATAGCCGCTGCGAAATGCAGGTTGTTGGCAGTGTACTGCCCCTCGATAGCGTCGCCGATGAGGAAGAACTTGCCGTCGCCCAGCTTTTGGGAGATATAGAAGGTACTGACCGAGGGGATAAGCACCATGGTGATGCCGTTGATAACGCCGGGCATGGACAGGGGCAGCACCACCCGCCGCAGCACGCCGCCGCCGGAGCAGCCCAGGTCACGTGCCGCCTCCAGCAGCCGGTCGTCCATCTTCGCCATGACGGAATAGATGGGCATGATCATATAGGGAATGTAGTCATAGACCATGCCGATGACCACGGCGGTTTCCGTGCCGATGATATGCACCGTTCCCAGGCCCAAGGCGTTCAGGAGATTATTGAGAATACCCGTGTCCTGCAAAATGGTCATCCAGGCATAGGTACGGATGAGGAAGTTCATCCACATGGGGATCATGATGAAGGTCATCATAATCTTCTGCGCCTTGGGAGAAGCGCGGGAGATAATATAGGCCAGGGGATACCCCAGCAGCAAACAGACTACGGTGGAAATAACGGCCAGCTTCAGGGAGCGCCCCAAAATCAGCAGATAGGTGTGTACCGTGCCGGAGCCTTCCACCACAGAAGTAGCGGTGAAAAACTTGGTAATATTTTCCGTGGTAAAGGCAAAGCTGTCGTCCGTGAACGCATAGTAGGCGGTGAAGACCAGCGGCACCAGGATGAACAGCACCGACCACAGCTCGTAAGGGCCTCTCGTCAGAAGGCCCACGACCCGCTCCCGGCGGCGAGGCGAAGCTTCTCTCATTCGTCCGCCCCGCTTTCCGCATCGGACAGCTCATCCAGCTCGTTGGAGAAGGAGGAATAGTCCCCATACAGCCCGGAGTATTCACTCTTTTTCATAATATGGATGGCGTCCGGCTCGATATAAAGGCCAATGCGCTCGTCCACGTCCACAAAATCCGTGGTCTGAATCATCCACTTGAAGCCGCCGATGTCCACGATGACCTCGTAATGCACCCCCATAAACGTGACGGAGGTAACGACGCCGGTCAGCATCCCCTTTTCCGGCGGGACAATGTCCACATCTTCCGGTCGGACGACCACGTCCACCGGCTCGTTTTTTCCAAAGCCCTTATCCACGCACACAAAGGTTTGCCCGGAGAAGGAAACGGAAAGATCGGCCAGCATCATGCCGTCCAGGATATTGGACTCCCCGATAAAATCCGCCACAAAGGCGTTTTGCGGCTCGTTATACACATCCACGCTGGTGCCGATCTGCTGGATCTTTCCCTCGGACATGACCACGATGGTGTCCGACATGGACAGGGCCTCCTCCTGGTCGTGGGTAACAAACACGAAGGTGATGCCCGTGGCCTTCTGGATGTTCTTCAGCTCCTGCTGCATATCCTTGCGCAGCTTTAAGTCCAGCGCCGCCAGCGGCTCGTCCAGCAGCAGCACCTGGGGATGGCTTATCAGCGCCCTGGCGATGGCCACCCGCTGCTGCTGACCGCCGGAGAGACGGGTCACGTTCCGATGCTCAAAGCCCTTCAGCGCCACCATGGAGAGCATATTCTCCACCCGCTCCTGGATCTCGTCCCGGTTCACCCTTTGTTCTCGCAGGGGAAAGGCCACGTTTTCAAACACGTTGAGGTGCGGGAACAGCGCATACCGCTGGAACACAGTGTTCACGTTCCGCTTGTGGGGCGGCACGTCGTTGATGCGCTGGCCCATGAACAGGATGTCCCCCGCATCTGGGGTCTCGAACCCCCCGATCAGCCGGAGGGTGGTGGTTTTGCCGCAGCCGGAGGGGCCAAGCAGCGTGATAAACTCGTTGTCGTAAATGTCCAGACTGATGCTGTCCAGCACTGTCTCCCCGTCGAAGGACTTGGTGACGCCCTTCAGCTCTATGATTTTTTTCATACCCATCCCTCTCTTTGCAATATCCGCAGAAAAAGCGGCGTATGCCGAAGCATACGCCGCTTGCAAAAATCGGGCTATTGCACCCTCGCCGCTGCGCCTATGTCTGTCGCGGCGGGAGGTTCCCAATGGGTTTGAGAGTCTATATAGCAAAGATTACTTTTACTACTCTTATTGACCATTTCACAAGTTTGTATGCCCCATGGCACTGGTTTTAAGTATACCAACTTATAAAACTTGAGCTTTTAACTCAATCAATAAGGCAACAGAAGTTGCCACCGCACGCGCGGTATTCGGCATTCGACCCGGCTGTCCGTCTGGCCTTGGCCGTTTCAGGGAAACGGCGGTCGCATCCTGCTTCGGAAAGACTCTTTTGATAATTCCCAAATTGAGACGATTTATTTTAGCCGCAAATTGCAAGTGCAAGTTGGACACTCGGTAGAATGAATTTATGAACCTTGG
>JAJQCH010000018.1 GCA_021202795.1 Oscillospiraceae bacterium | reverse complement strand
TCAATTGCTATGGATTTTTTAGGTGTTCAACTTCATTTTACAATCGACCAAAATTATAAAAAGTTGTTGCGTTCAGAATAAATGCTAGAGCTTAGCGCCCATCAGCTTGGGCAGCCAAAGAATAATATCGGGAACAAAGATGGCGATAATAGCAGCGGCAAGCATAGCTATAACAAAAGGAACAACACCCTTGAAGATTTTTCCCGGACTCTCCTTGAGGACGCTGGCAACCGTGAACACGGCCAGCCCCATAGGGGGCGTAATGCAGCCCAGCTCGGCGCACAGCACCAGCACCACGCAGATGACGAATGGGTTGAACCCAAGGCCGGTCAATAATGGGAAAATAATGGGGACGGTAATGATTATGATGGACATACAATCCATGATGCAACCACAGACGCCATAAAACAAAACAATCAGGATAAAGACCAGTTCGCCGGGCAGCCCCAGCTCCGCAATAAAGCCCAAAATGCACTCTGCCATGCCGGTTATGGAAATCAGGCGACTGAATATCTGACCGCCCAGCATAATCAAATAAAGGCTAGCAAACATCTGGCAGGAATCCCAGAAGCAGGCCATAACCCGTTTAAAAGACATTCCCTTGGCAAGGGCGTAAACAAAGATAACGCAGGTGGCCACAGCGCCGCCAACGGTGGCTGTGAACCAGCCGAAGAATGCCCCGCCTACAATAAAGAGAAACAAAAACAGAATCGGCCCAAGCAGCTTCAGCGTAGCCAGTCGTTCCTTCCAGCTCACATTGCGATCCTCATCGGTAACGGAAGGTGCCTTCGACGGATTGATGCGCAGGGTCGCAAAGATCAGAACAAACATGGTCAACAGGAGTACAATCCCGCCGGATGTGCCGGTTATAAGCGCCGTTCCAATAGATATATCCGTCAAAATACAAAAGGTAAGAATGGATGTACTTGGCGGAATGAGAGAGGACAGCGCACCGGCGGACGCGATGCAGCCATAGGACAGCGACTCGTCATACCCTGCTTTTTTCAGTTCCGGGGCGGCAATGCGGGAAAATACGATGGTACCAGCCGAAGAAATGCCAGAACAGGCGCCAAAAACGGCGTTGGCTCCAACAACGGCATACAGCAGTCCGCCGCGGAATCTGCCAAGCCACTTCTTCGCACAGGTGAACGTACCGCCTGCAATACCCGTTTCACCCGCAAGAATCCCGACCAGCATAAAAAGCGGCATAACGGTGAAGGTATAGTTGGCACTGAGTGTAAAAATACCGCTGGTGAATTGTTGCGTCAGAATAGGCTCGCCACCAACCAGATACAGGCCAAGCCCAGCAAAAACGATAACTGAATAGCACACCGGCACCCCGATGAACACAAACAGGATCATAAGCAGGAATACGGTAAAACCAACAGCCAACGGCGTCATTGTGCATCATCCTCCTTTTCCGTTTCTTCCTTCTGTTCGGCAGAATCGGCCATAGGCGGCATATAACGGCGGATGACCGTCCAGAGTATGCACACGCCATACAGCGCCATGCCAAGCCCCAGAATCATCGCCATCGGCCACAGAGGAAAGCTTCCGGCCAGAACAGAGCTGCGCTTGTGCAGGGAAATCTGCTCCAGCATGAGCTTGTACATATTATGGGCTATGTAGAAGGAGAAAAGAGCAAAGATTACATCCCAAATAGAGTTCAGCGTGTTATTAAACCATTTTGGAAGACGCTTGGAAAGAAAGTCCACAGAAATCATCCCGCGGTCAAGCTGCACATAAGCGAGGGAAAGATAGACAATGGGGATGAGAAAATATTCTATCCAGTCGTTCACGCTTGGAACGCTCTAGTGAAACAATTTGGATGTTATGACATTTACAGTGGCGATGACCGCCACAATCAGAAGGCACCCTGCAGGAATATAGGAAATAGATTTCATAACCCTGCTCAGGTATCCGTCCAGCTTCCAGAAAATTTTCATAGAGCCTCCCTCCTACCACTGCAGCCAGTCGCTGTGTTGGGCAAAATCAGTCGGATCCATATACGGCGCATAGGTGTTTTTGTCGTCCAGATGTGAATACGCTTCCGGGGCCGCGCAGGATTTTTGTGCAGGCTGTGCCAGAGAATACGTCTCATGGGCAGCAAAGGGTTCGCTGCGCGGCGGCGGTGCCATGCCTCCCACAGGCGGAGGCGTCTGATAATCCGTGTTTTCAAGCTCCTCCTCTGTAACCTCTCCAGCCAGCAGCAGGGCAGACAGGTAAGCGCCGCGCCCCCAGTTCTTGTGGTCAAAGGGTACGTGCATATCCGAGGCGACCATCTCATGAAGATATTTCCATCGTCCGTCTTCAAAAATGAAGTCCGCCCCATAGCGTTCAACTGTAAAAGCGCCGTCTCGCTTCCCGCTGGCAGAAAGGGACATAGGCGCGTAGCCATGACACAACCAGGAGGCCCGCACAGTTTCCCCGTCCTCCGACGCCTCAACAACACCGGAGTTAAGTTCGTTCATCTCATAAAAGCCAAGGCCGCGCGGCTCTCGACCGCCTGCCTCAGGCCAGCGCTCTACCACCTCACGAAAGCCCTCGCACACCGACAGATCCATTCTGCCCACATTGCTCCACCATACCTCGCGCCAGCCTCTGGTGCGCCCCCAGTTGAAGCCCCACGCAACCTGATCCGACATACTCCACATGGTGGTAAATTCTTCCCGCGCACGGGCATTGGCAATATAATACTGATGCAAAGCGTGAAGCTGCTCAGCCTCTACAGCGCCGTTGGCACGATGTATACGCAGGGAAAGACTGCTGTTTATTTCCATCGCTTTACCTCCCCCATGCCTTGCGGGCTGCCACCTCGGTCGCCCATGCAATACTGTGTACCCGATCATTCAGCGCAGGATGTCCCTCAGGACCATAACTGTTATACATATTTAGTGTTTCGTATGCCTGCGGAACAGGAGGCCAGTCGTCTTCCAGCATATATGTGTTGTCGTGTGCCAGGAGGCTGTAATCCGCAGAAGCAAACAACGCCTGCTCCGGGTTGGCACCCGCTTCCGGCCAGACGGGCTGCGCGTCGAAATCCTCCCCAACAGGGCAGTAGAAATCCTGCGCCTCTACCAAGTGAAGAATTTTCCACTGTTCCCCTTCGCGCACAAAGTCAGCGCCCAGTGTCCACACCGACCACCAGGCCTGTTCCACCTGGCCGTCGGCGCAAAGGGTGTTCTGCCCGGACATATACCAGCGGCCACGAGCGGAGGCGCCGTCATCGGAAAGTATCACTAGGGGCGTATTGACGCAGCGGCTGCAAAAGGAGGCACTGCGATAGCTGCTCTCATAAAACCGGCGTATGGACTCCATGCCGCAGTAAAAGCCCCAGTTCCCGCCAAAAGATGCAGCGGACACATACTCCGGGGCGCTGACCCAAAGCTCGTTCAGCTCACGGCTCCACTGTCCTCCTGTACAATAAAACGAGCGGCGGCTCATGAGATCCCTGATGTCCTCTATATCCCATATCCGGCGCATCAGCTCGTCCTCGGAATAAACTCTTTCATCCGGCATTATTGCACCTCCCCATAGCCATAGCTGAATGTGTCTGAGAAACTCTCATAGGGAGCGGGACACTCCGGCATTGTATGCTGGCCGTTTTCCAGGCTCCACAGGTGGTGAAGCTCCATTTGGATGGTCGGTGGGGGAAGAACGGGATTGCCAAGTTCCTTGAACCCTATCTCATCCGAACGCTGAAGCGGCTCCTGCCACCATTTTTCACCGCAGGGACAATCTATATCCAACAGCTCCAGCATATGCCAAATGTGCCACTGCCCGCCCTCCTGAATAAAATCCACGGCATACACGCCGATCGTCCAATAGGAAAGAGGGCCTTTTTTCGTCATGCGGATATCGCTGCCCTGATACGACCACATACCCTTTGCGGTCTGCCCATCTCCGGCAACCTCCACAATTTCGGAAGACAGAGGCCTGAGGTCAAACTGCCCCAGCGCCCTGCCAGCGGCAGGCATGAGTGCTGGAAATCGGCGGCGCAATATTTCATCGGACAGATCCGTGCGGGTAGCGATGGCGGCATAATATGCCCTCACAGCTTCTACGCCCAAATACCAGCCTGCGTTTACGCCCAGGCTCACATCATTCCTCTTGCTCCAGAATCGAGCGACAAAGTCGGATTCCTCCTTGTGGAGGATCGCCTGTGTCATACGTCCCATCAGATTTTTAACCTCACGCCTTGCTTCCCATCGATCCACAAGCTGCTCAGTGGCCAATCGCTGACGCCCCATAGGCTTACGCCACTCCTCTCTCCCTGATTACTTCGTCAAAAAAATAGTAGCATAAACCAAAATTCAAGTCAACAATTCAGGCGAAGTACAACAAAATTATTGATTATACTAATGATTTGGTTGAAATTAAAGATACCGGCAGGAAACACCTGCCGGTATTGCTTGATATTATCATATAATGGCTGCTTACATCCATTTATATTCTTATTTGGTGTTAGTCAGTAATTGGGTCGTTAAGTCTTTAAGTCCGTTTTATTGGACA
>JAJQCH010000066.1 GCA_021202795.1 Oscillospiraceae bacterium | reverse complement strand
AAGAAATTCACCCGCTCACAGATGAACAGGTGAAGGAATTTCTTGAAATAGCCGGGGAAGATGAATATGAGATCATTCTGAAGGTGATCCTGTTCACCGGCTTGCGGGAGGCCGAAGCTACCGGCCTTACATGGGACGTGATAGACTTCAAGGCCGGAACGATGAAGGTCTGCAAACAGCTTCAAAAGAGGCCTGCACGGGATGGAGGCTTTACCTTTGCGCCGCTGAAGAATAACAAGACCCGGACGATAAAGCCCGCGCCCTTTGTTATGGAGCTGCTGGCCCGCCGCAGAAGGGAACAGGCCGCCCAAAGGCTGAAGGCTGGCCCCGCGTGGGTGGGCTGGCAGAATGAAGATGAACGAAAGACGGCCCTGGTATTCACCACGGCCACGGGCAGCAACCTCAGCCCACAGACGGTTTATAACCATTACAAGAAGCTGGCCGTCAGAATCGGCGCACCTGACAGCCGCGTTCATGATCTGCGGCATACATTCGCCGTTCTTTCCCTCCAGAATGGGGATGATATAAAAACCGTTCAGCACAATTTGGGCCACGCCACCGCCGCCTTCACCCTGGACGTGTACGGCCACGTCTCCGAAAAGATGAAAGACGACAGCGCCGCCCGCATGGAGAATTACATACAGGGTGCGTTGAAATCCTGGTAGGGGAAAACTTAGGGGAAAACAGCCCGAAAAAAGGCATGAAAAAAGTCTGTAACCATTGAGATTACAGACTTTTCTACTGGCAGCGGGAGAAGGATTCGAACCCTCACATACGGAGTCAGAGTCCGCTGTGCTACCTTTACACAATCCCGCTATGTTGCCGAACAAAAGATATTATACATCAAATTTACAGAAAGTCAAGCGTAAAATCCCGCCGGAAGACGGGATTTTATTGTTGTAAATAGGAGGAAACAAGCTCCTGAAGAATGTCATCTCTGTCCAACCGACATATCAGCGCACGGGCGTTGTTATAGTTGGTGATATAGGTGGGATCCTCCGACAAAATGTAACCCACGATTTGGTTGATGGGGTTATATCCCTTTACAATCAGGGAATTATATACGCTGGTCAAGACCTCGTGTATTTCCGTGCTGTGGTCAACGACCTTGAACTTCCGGGTGGATTCCTCCATTCCTGCCCCTCCTTTGCGCCGCAGTCCTGACGCGCCATGTTCAAAAGGCGCAGCGGAACATCGAAAAATGTACTAACAATTATTATAACATATAATTCGAAAAAATAAAGGGGCAAGTGTTACGAAACTATAAATTTTTCGAAGCAATAAGTCCAGATAAACCCAAGCGCCCCCGTCGGCGAAGAGAGACATGACGGGGACGCCGCAGGGCAGTCAAAAAATGTACCTGAGATATTATATCAGATTTTCTGCAAAAGGAAAGAGATAAATCGGAATTGACTATTAGTTTTTCCCCTGCGGGCGCGCTTAGCGAATCGTTGCCCCATGCTCCGCTTTTAAGGCGGACAGGACGTTGTTGATGGCGGCGGAGGTTTGCTCCTCGGTCAGCGTCTGGCTGGAGGAACGCAGCGTCAGGGCGAAGGCCAGGCTCCGATAGCCGTCGGGAATGGGGTCGCCGGTGTAGACGTCAAACAGCTTCACGCTCTCCAGATAAGGCTCGCCGGCGGTTTTGATGGTGGCCTCCAATGCGGCGGCAGGAATGTCCGTCTGGCAGAGCAGGGCGATGTCCCGGCTTACGGCGGGATAGCGGGGCAGGGGGGTGAAGGTCTTTTCCGGCCCTTGGCAGAACCGCATGATCCGCGTGTCCAACTGAGCATAGAGGGTATTCTCCTCCAATTCATAGGCGGCGCACACGGCGGGATGAAGCTGGCCAAAAATGCCGATTTCCTGCTCCCCGGAAAGGACGCGGGCGCAGCGACCGGGATGGAAGGCGGCGTTGCCGCTTTCCTGGACATAGGAGACGTTCTCGATGCGCATATCCTTAAGGATGGCTTCAATGCAGCCCTTTAACTGGAAAAAGTCCACGTCTCCACCGTATTCTCCAAGAGTCAGCCAGGGGTTCTCGTCAGCCAGGGGGCCGTTTTCCTCCGGGCGGTAGACGGTGGCCAGCTCATAGAACCGCACGACCGGGTTGCGCCGGGCTGCATTCAGACTCAGGACGTCAAGCATGGAGGGCATGGGAGTGGTGCGCATGACGCTGCGATCCTCCCCCAGAGGGTTCTGTATCACAAAGGCTTTCCGCAGGGGGGAATCCTCCGGCAGACGTATTTTGTCCCAGGCTGTGCGGCTGCCAAAGGAATAGGTCAGTATCTCGCTGAAGCCCATGGCGCGGGACAGACTTGCCAGCCGGTTCTCAAACTGTTGCTTGTCGCTCCAGCCGCCCTGGGCGGTCTTTCCGCGGAACATGGTCGGCTCTATCACATCGTAGCCGTAGAACCGGGCCACCTCCTCCGCGATGTCGGCGTAATGCTCGATGTCGCTGCGCCAGGAGGGAACCACGATCTGGTCGCCCCGCATCTCGAAGCCCAGAGGCTCCAGCACGGAGACCATGTAGTCTCTGGACAGATCTGTTCCCAGCAGGGCGTTTATCTTCTCCGGCTCCAGACGGACGGTTTTGACCTGAGCGGGCTTTGCCACCACGTCGATCATGCCGTCGATCACATCGCCGGCGCAGAGAAGCTCCACCAGCTCGCAGGCCCGCTGAACAGCGGGGACGGTTCCCTCCGGGTCAAGGCCCTTTTCAAACTTGCCGGAGGCGTCCGTACGCATACCCAGACCGATGGCGGTCTTTCGGACGGAGGTGCCGTTGAAGTTTGCGGACTCGAACACGATGGTGCGGGTGTCGTCCACGATTTCGGAGTTGGCGCCGCCCATAACGCCGGCCACGCCGATGGGCTTTTCCGCGTCGGCAATCACCAGCATATTGGGGGTTAGGGTGCGGTTGTTCCCGTCCAGGGTCATGATGCTCTCGCCGGGGCGGGCCTTGCGGACAACGATCTTGCTGCCGCCTACGCAGGAGAAGTCAAAGGCGTGCATGGGCTGGCCGTATTCCTGCATGACGTAGTTTGTGATGTCCACGATGTTGTTGATAGGCCGGATGCCGGAGGCCCGCAGCCGCCGCCGCAGCCAGGCGGGGGACGGCGCTATGCGGATGTTCTTTACCATCCTGGCTGTATACCGGGGGCAAAGCTCCGAATCTTCGATTTCAATAGAGAGGTAGTTTGCGATGTTGTCCCCCGAACCCTCTACCTGAGGCTCCGGGATGTTCAGCTCCGTGCCGAAGGTGGCGGCGGCCTCTCTCGCCAGGCCGATGACGCTCAGGCAGTCAGGGCGGTTGTTTGTGATCTCAAACTCCACCACGCTGTCCCCCAGGCCCAGAACCTTTTTGATGTCGTCCCCCGGCTCACATGGCTCCAGCATGATGAAAATGCCGTCCTCGATGGCATATGGGTAATCGTGAGCGTCCAGTCCCAGCTCACCAAGGGAACAGAGCATCCCCTCGGACAGCACGCCCCGCAGCTTGCTGGTGTGAATCTCCTTGCCGCCGGGGAGGGTGGCCCCGTCCAGAGCCACAGGTACCATGTCCCCCTCGGACACGTTCTGCGCCCCGGTGACGATGTTCAGCTCGTGAGGCTGGCCCGCGTCCACCTTGCAGACCCACATATGGTCGGAATCCGGGTGGGGGTTCATAAAAGTGACGCGCCCCGCCACCACGTTGGAGATACCGTCCCCCGTGTGGGAGAGAGACTCCACCTTGGAGCCGGACATGGTCATGCTGTCGCAGAATTCCTTGTCTGAGACGGTTATCGTTGTATAGTCATTCAGCCATTCTCTTGAAAGATCCATTGCTTCCCCCTCCTTTAAAACTGCTCCAGGAACCGGGCGTCGTTTTCAAACATCAGCCGCAGATCGCTGATGCCAAAGCGGAACATAGCCATGCGCTCAGCGCCCACGCCGAAGGCAAAGCCGGAATACTTTTCCGTATCTATGCCGCAGCCCTCCAGCACCTTGGGATGCACCATTCCCGCGCCGAGAAGCTCTATCCAGCCCTCGCCCTTGCATACCCGACAGCCCGCGCCATGACATTCAAAGCACTGGATGTCTACCTCGCAGCTCGGCTCCGTGAAGGGGAAATGGTGAGGGCGGAAGCGGGTCTTCGTCTCCGGCCCGTAGAGCCGCCATACCAGCTCGTTCAGCGTTCCCTTCAGGTCGCCGAAGGTAATGCCCTCATCCACCACAAGACCCTCAATTTGATGGAACATGGGGCTGTGGGTGGCGTCTACCTCGTCCTTGCGGTATACCCTGCCGGGGGAGATGATGCGGATGGGGAGCGGCTGGGTCTCCATGACCCGCACCTGTACGGGGCTGGTCTGTGTGCGCAGCAGCACCTCGTCGTCATCGTCAAAATAGAAGGTGTCCTGCCGGTCGCGGGCGGGATGCCCGGCGGCGGTGTTCAGCCGGGTGAAGTTATAGTCGGACAGCTCCACCTCCGGCCCCTCGGCGATGGTGAAGCCCATGCCGATAAAAATTTCCTTGGCCTCGCTGATCACCTTTGTCAGCGGGTGAGTGTGTCCCACGGAGAATGTCCGGCCAGGGAGAGTTACGTCCTCCCACTCATCCTCCAGCTTCTTTTCCAGGGCCTTTTCCGCCAGTGCTGCCCGGCTGGACTCCAGGGCCTCGGTCACGGCTTCCCGTATCTCGTTTGCCAGTTGGCCCATGATGGGCCGCTCCTGGGGGGACAGGGAACCCATTTGCTTCAATATGGCGGTTAGTTCGCCCTTTTTGCCTAAATACTTGACCCGGATGCTCTCCAGCTCCTCCAGCGTTTCAGCCTGGCGGATGGCCTGGAGAGACTCCTCCTTTAATTGACGCAGTTTGTTTTCCATAGCTTCTCCTCGTATGTGTACCACAATATAAAACTATAGTATTTATAGCACAAACTTGTCCGTTTCGCAACTATAATAAAAATTGACGGGTCTTTCGTCAGGGGTTATAATAGTTACTGATTACAGCTATCTCAATTTGTGGTGAGACATATCAAAAATATACGGAACAGGAGGACGGACATGGAGCTTTCCGATGCCAAAAGGATGAAGGAAGCGGACAGAGAGGCCATTGAGGAGCGGGAGATTCCCTCACTGCTGCTGATGGAGCGGGCCTCTGCCCTCGTAGGACGGGCTGCCGCACTCCTTGCGGGCATTCCGGCGGAGGCGCTGGAAGAGGAAACACCGGATATTTCGGAGCCGGAGACGGAGGCGGAAGCAGAGCCAGCGCCGGAGCCGGAAGCAGAGCCAACGCAGGTACTGGAGCAGGAACCGGCATCGGAGCCGGAACCTGCGCCGCAGCCGGAGCCGCCGGTTCCGCCTAAGAAGAAAAGCCTGTGGCGGCGACTCTTCTGTCCGCCGGATCCGTCGGCGGCGGAACCGATTTTGGAAACGGAGCCTGCCCAGCAGCCGGAACCGACTGCCACAGAGGAGGAATCTGCAGAGGAACCGAATATCCTGGATGAGCCGGAGGTGCCAGACTTCCGGGACGCGCCGCCGGAGGATGCGAAGCGCGCGGTGATTTTTTCCGGCCCCGGCAACAACGGCGGGGACGGCATAGGCGCGGCGGTATACCTGCGGAAGCGTGGATTTGTTGTGCGGGCCTTCCTGGTGGGAGAGCGGGGAAAAATGACCCCGGACTCTCTGGCCATGGAGCAGCGCCTGACGGAGGCCGGAGGGGCGCTGGAACCGTTTGTGCCGGGGGATGCGGACATCGAGGCTGCCGCCAAGGGAGCGGACGTGCTGATAGACGCCCTGTTCGGCGTGGGCCTGAGCCGCCCCGTGGCCGGAGACGCGCTGGAGGCGGTGCGGCTGATGAACCGCTCCGGCAGACCCGTGGTGTCCGCAGACATCGCCAGCGGTGTCAGCGCCGACACGGGCGCTATTTTGGGGGAGGCGGTCAGAGCTGCCTGTACCGTCACCTTTTCCATGGCAAAGCCCGGCCATTTCATCGAGCCTGGGAGCGAGTGCACAGGCTGTGTGGAAATAGAGAACATTGGCATCCCCCAGGACATCCTGGATAAAGCGGCCTGCGGGATTCAGACGGTGCAGCCCGGCAACCTAATGCTGCCGAAGCGCGCCCCTCTGACCCATAAGGGAGACTATGGAAAGCTGCTGATCGTGGGCGGCTGCGTGGGCTATACAGGCGCGCCAACCCTATGCGCCAAGGCTGCCGTTACTGCCGGCGTGGGACTGGTATATTTGGGCGTGCCGTCGGATATATATGAAATAACCGCCATGAAAAACGATGAGGCCATGCCCTTCCCCCTGGCCAGCGACGGGCGGGGCCGGGTAAGCCCCAGGGCGACAACAGTAATTGAGGAACGGCTGACCAAGTGTAACGTCTGTGTTATCGGCCCCGGCCTTGGCCGGAGCGAGGGGACAGCCGCCGTGGTGGCGGATGTGTTGCGGGAGACGACGATTCCCGTGGTTGCGGACGCGGACGCCCTTTGGGCCATCGGCCAGGATTTATCTCTGCTGGATGAGGCGAAAGCCCCTGTGGTCATTACCCCCCACGAGGGGGAGTTTGCCCGGCTCCTGGGCCGGGAGATGAGAGATCGTCTGTCGGACGCGGCGGAGTTTTCCAAGGCCCATCACTGTGCCGTTGTGCTGAAGGGCCACCGCACGATCTGCACTTTCCCAGATGGGCAGGGATCCGTTATTGTGGCGGGCAATCCCGGCATGGCCTCCGGCGGCACGGGAGATGTGCTGGCCGGCATTATCGGGGGCCTTATGGGGCAGATGACGCCCCGCCAGGCCATTATTACCGCCTGCTGGCTCCACGCCAGAGCGGGGGATTTGGCCGCCGCCGAGAGGGGGGAGTATGCCGTCACTGCTGGCAGCATCATAGACTGGCTGCCCGCAGCGGAACAGGAGATCATACAGCAATAATATTTTCAAAGGAGCGTAGAATCCATGCGGAGAGCGACACTTTCCGCGCTAATGATAATCCTTCTGCTCCTCCCTGGCTGCGGGGAGCGGGAGGAACGACTGAAAAAAGCTTCAGCCAATTCCGGGAGGACGTGACCCTGGCCCAGGAGATAACCCTGGAGGCGGAGCTGACCGCCAATTACGGCGGCACGGCGGCGAGCTATACCCTGTCCGCCGTCTATGACGGCCAGCAGACGGAGATAGAGGTTCTGTCCCCCGATTTGATTGCCGGAGTGAAGGCCACAGTACTGCGGGGGGAGACCACCGTCTCTTATGAAAACGTCCTGCTGGGGGCCGGGGCTGTGGACGAGGAAGGTCTGACCCCAGTGTCTGCCATCCCGGTGATGCTGGACGCCATGGCCAGCGGCTATACGGAGCTTCTCTGGTGGGAGGGGGACTATATCGTGGCTCGCCTGTATGTGGGGGAGCAGTCCGTGTTGACCCTGTGGCTGGATAAGGACAGCCTTGCCCCTGTTTCCGGGGAGATCGCCACGGAGGGGGAGACGGTCGTTGCCTGCTCGTTTACCAAATGGGCGATAACATAACGAACCATGCAAAAGCTATAATGTCCGTAAAGGAGAGAAAAAATGGACGACATGAAAAAACGCACCTGGGCGGAGGTGAGCCTAGGGGCCATTGAACACAACTATCGGGCCATGCGGGCCAGATTACAGCCCGGCTGCCGGTTTCTGGGTGTGGTGAAGGCCAATTCCTACGGCCACGGAGCGGAGCAGGTGTCTCATTTGCTGGAGGGCCTGGGCTGCGAGTATCTGGCTGTGGCCTGCCTGGACGAGGCGGTGGCCCTCCGCCGCCAGGGGATAAAGCTGCCCATCCTGATTTTGGGCTACACCCCGCCGGAATATGCGGAGGTGCTGGCGAATCATGACATTACTCAGGCGGTGGGAAGCCTGGAGGCGGCCCAGGCGTTCAGCGCGGCGCTGGCCGGGACGGGCAAGACCCTGAAGGTGCATCTCAAGCTGGAGACCGGCATGGGCCGGACAGGGTTCCGGGCCTATGGTGAGGCCAATCTGTCCGCCCCCGCGAAGGCCGTCCTGCTGCCCAATCTGGAGGCGGAGGGGATATTTACCCACTTCTGCGTCTCCGACGGGGACGAGGGCGTGCGGGACTTCACCCACGTCCAGTTTCAGCGCTTTAAGGACGCCGTTTCCTCGGTGGAGGGGGAGACGGGCCGGAAATTCCAGATTCGCCACTGCACCAATTCCGGGGCCATGCTGGCCTTCCCGGAGACGTATATGGACATGGTGCGTCCCGGCGTCGCCCTGTACGGCCTGTATCCCGGCCCGGATAAGGGAGGCATCGACCTGATTCCCGCCATGGAGCTGAAAACCCGCGTGGCCTATGTGGAGGCGCATCAGCCGGGGGATACCATCAGCTATGGCCGCACCTTTACGGTGGAGCGGCCCAGCAAAATGGCGGTGCTGCCCATCGGTTATGCCGACGGCCTCCATCGGGTGCTGTCCAACAAGCTGACGGTGAGCATAAACGGGCAGAAGGCCCGTCAGGTGGGCCGCATCTGCATGGATATGTGCATGGCGGATGTGACTGACCTGGACGTGAAGCCGGGGGACGAGGTGGAAATTTTTGGCCGCACCATGCCCGTGGGAGACGTGGCGGATCTGGCCGGAACCATACACTATGAGCTGACCTGCGCCGTCAGTCCCCGCGTGCCGCGCGTATATGTGGACTGACCCGGTATAAAAATTTCCCTTCCGTGGGAGAATAATAGCGTGTCCGTACATAGAATGTATCGGGCGACTATCTCACGGAAGTGGTGCGCACATGACAAATTCCGTTCGACGCGGAGACATTTACTATGCCGACCTGAGTCCGGTCGTTGGCTCAGAGCAGGGCGGTCTGCGGCCTGTGCTGATTATCCAGAACAACACCGGCAACCGCCACAGCCCCACGGTCATCGCCGCGGCCATAACCTCCCAGGTGGGAAAGGCCCGGCTGCCGACCCATATCGAGATTCAGGCCCCTGACAGCGGCCTGACCCGTGACAGCGTCATCCTGCTGGAGCAGGTGCGGACGCTGGACAAATCCCGCCTGCGGGAGCGTATGGGAAAGCTCAGCGGCGAGACCATGAATAAGGTGGACGATGCCATCGCTGTCAGCTTTGGCCTGAATCAGAACCTGACGTAGGCGCCAAGTCTCTGTCGTAAAACACGGCCCCCGTTCATATCCTATGATAGAATGAACGGGGGTTATTTATATGCAGGACATGGAAATACCTATCTATATAGACGGTCAGCAGGAGGGGACGGTGCGCATCTCCCATGACGGGCCGGCGACGGTGCTGGACGCAGACCTGCGGGATGTGGGCCGTGTGGTGCGCCTGCGCCTGTTCGGGGACGGGGAGGGGTATCTCGGCGTCCCGGAGCCGAAGGAGGGCCGCTTGCGGCTGATAAAGCGGGTTTCCCCTATAGAACTGTGCCGCCTTCCGGCCTTCCCCAAATATGCCGCAGAGAGCCGGATGCAGACCCAGGCGGAGCCGGAGCCGGAACCAGAGTCGGAACCGGGGTCGGAGACGAAGCCCGCTCCCCGTCATGTTTTGTGGCAGGGTGGACGGCCTTATTATTTTTAAGCTTATCCTCTGATTATGACTGTAATCTATAGAATATCCCTTTTCATATCGCCGCCGGGAATATCGCTGTTTTTTAAACAAGCCCTATGAAAATAACAGAAGATGTGTTATACTATTAATAAATCAAAGTCATGGCCCCGGCGGGCGAGAGGTGACGCGGCATGAATATGACGGATTTGATAGAGAAAAAACGGGACGGAGGCGTTCTTGACCGGGAGGCCATCCGCTTTATGATAGAGGGGTATACCAAGGGTACTATCCCGGATTACCAGATGAGCGCCATGTGCATGGCCATCTACTTCCAGGGCATGACACTGGAGGAGACCTATGAGCTGACCATGGCCATGGTGGACTCCGGGGACAGGCTTGACCTGAGCGGCATTAATGGCCTGAAGGCGGACAAGCACTCCACCGGCGGGGTGGGGGACAAGACCAGCCTGGTGCTGTGTCCCATGCTGGCCGCCTGCGGGGTGAAGCTGGCAAAGCTCTCTGGTCGGGGTCTGGGCCATACCGGCGGAACCATCGACAAGCTGGAGAGTTTTTCAGGCTTTACCACTGACCTGACGGAGGAGGAATTTGTCCGCCATGTCAATGAGATCGGCTTTGCCATCGCCGGACAGACGGCAGAGCTTTGCCCGGCGGATAAAAAGCTGTACGCCCTGCGGGACGTCACTGCCACCGTTGGTTCCCGGCCTCTTATCATCAGCAGTATTCTCTCCAAAAAGCTGGCTGCCGGGGCGGACATCATCGTTTTGGATGTAAAGACCGGCTCCGGGGCCTTTATGCGGACGGAGGAGGACGCCTTCGCCTTGGCCCGCGACCTGACCGCCGTGGGCCGCATGGCGGGAAAAAAGGTGGTCGCCGTGGTGACGGACATGGACGAGCCGCTTGGAAACGCCGTGGGCAACGCCCTGGAGGTCAGGGAGGCCCTGGCTGCCCTCCGGGGGGAATACAGGGGGGATCTGATGGAGCTTTGTCTGACGCTTGGAAGCCAGATTCTCACCGGCGGCGGCCTGGCCTCAGACGAGCCGTCTGCCCGCCGGATGCTGGAGCAGACCATTGCCAGCGGCGCGGCTATGGAACGCTTTGCCGCCTTTATCCGCGCCCAGGGAGGCGATGACAGGGGTGTATACGACCCGTCCCTGCTGCCCTGCGCCCCGGCGCGGCGGGAGGCCCTGGCCCCGGCGGGGGGCTATGTGGCCCAGATAGAGGCCGAGGGCGTGGGCATTGTCAGTATGCGCCTGGGCGGCGGCAGGGTGACGAAGGACAGCGAGATCGACCTTTCCGTGGGCGTGGTGCTTCACAAAAAGGTGGGCGACCCGGTGCAGCCGGGGGAGAGCCTTGGCACGGTTTACGCCCGCACGGAGGAGGAGGCCCGCGCCGGGGCGGAGCAGCTTGCCCGGTGCTATGCCCTTTGCCCGGAAAAAGTGGAGCGGCCCCCCTTCATCAAGGGTGTTGTTACATAAAAAGAGAAGGAGGAACGTAACCATGAAAATGCTTATTACCGACGTATGGGAGCTGACCGGCCAGGAGCGGGACTGGCTTTTAGAGCATGGAATAGAGGTAGAGATCTGCCCGGACGAGGCGCTGTACGAGGGAGACGCCTCCCAATTTGAGCTTGTGGCCTGTAAATTTCTGTTCAGCTATACCCCCATCGAGCGGTTTACCTCCCTGAAATACATACAGCTCTATATGGCTGGCTTTGACCATGTGCCGATGGACTACATCCATGAGCATGGGATAGAGTTCCACAATGCGCGGGATGTTTACAGCATCCCCATCGCGGAGTTTGCCATCGGCGGAGTGCTGGCGCTGTACAAGAAATTCCGGGACTTTGACCGGGAGCAGCGCACCCGGCAGTGGAATGTCCGTCGGTATCTGGGGGAGCTTTACGGCAAGCAGGTGCTGATCGCCGGGGCCGGGAGCATTGGCGGGGCCTTCGCCAAGCGGTTCTGGGGCTTTGACTGCCATGTTATGGGCCTGGCCCGGACGGCGGGGGAGCGGGACGGCTTTGACCGGGTCTATGCCATGGATCGGTTGGATAGCTGCCTGAAGGACGCCGACATCCTGGTGCTGGCCCTGCCCAATAATCAGGAGACCCATCACATTATCAACGAGCGCCGTCTGGCCCTGATGAAGCCGGAGGCCATTCTGGTGAACATCTGCCGGGGCGCGGTGGTGGACGAACCGGCTCTTGTGGAGGCCCTCCAGGGAGGACGGCTGGCAGGCGCGGTGCTGGACGTGTTCGAGACGGAGCCGCTGCCGACGCAAAGCCCCCTGTGGGACATGGAAAACGTTATCGTGACGCCCCACACCAGCTATGGGGCGGAGAACAACCATCGCCGCATTATTGATGTGATGAATCGAAACCTTCTGTCCTCGCCCATTCTGGGCTTGCGGCAGAAATAAGGACTTGCGGCATAAAAAGCAGGAAAAGGAGGGACGAGGTGAGAGAGAAAAATCGGGCCATGGAGCTGTACCGCTTCGTATGCGCGGTGCTGATACTTTGCTATCACTGCTATTTCTTCGGCTTCCGGGGGCAGGAGGACGCCACCTTCGTGGGGTTTTATCTGTTCGTAGAGCTGTATTTTATCCTGAGCGGCTTTTTAATGCTCCGCTCCATCCGCACCCATGTGACGCCCCAGCTTCGGGAGGACGCGGTGAACACCACCGTCCATTATATGAAGCGCCGTTGGCTGACCCTGTATCCTCATCATCTGCTTTCCTGGATTCTGGTGGCCCTGGTGCTGGTGTTCGTCACCAAGGAGATGCACCTGCTGGATCTGATACAGATTGGCTGGACGGAGCTGCTGCTGGTGAACATTTTCGGCTTCGTCCGGGGCTTGTCCATCAACATCGTCTGCTGGTACCTCAGCGCCCTGCTGTTCGCAAGCCTTGGGATATACTACCTGCTGCTGAAAAATGAGGACGCCTTTCTGAAAATCATCGCTCCCATTCTGCTGGTCGTCCTGTATGGCACGCTGTTTGACCGCAAGGGAAGCCTTTCCAACACGATTCTGTTTACCCAATACGCCCCCTTTCTGGGGTTCTACAGGGCAGTGGCGGACATCACCGTGGGCTGTATCGCATACCGGGTGTATGAGTGGATGGAGGATGTGGAGATTCCCGGCGAGCCAGTCCTCGCAACGGTGTTGGAGCTTTCCATCATGGCCGCCTCCTGGTTTTGGATGTATAAACACGGCGGAGCCATAGATTTTCTGTTTGTGGTGCTGTTTTTCACCTTCGTCATCAGCGTGTTCCGTGGGAAGAGCCTGTTTTCCCGTCTGTTTGACAATAGGCTCTCCGCCTGGCTCGGCAAGCAGAGCTATGCCTTTTATCTCAATAACCTGGTGGTGGTCTTCCCCTGCCTGTACCTGTTCCCGGATATAACCCTGAACCGGGCGTGCCTTATCTGTATTCCCGCCTGCTTTGTCCTGTCCGTGATAACCACAGCCCTGGTAGACCTTCTGGTGGACTGGAGAAAGGAACGCTCAGGCGACACTGAACGTCTGTGAATACAGGTTCTAAAAACATACGAGGCGCCCATCGTTGGTCGGCGCCTCGTCAGTCTGTCAAGGAGACTTTATTTAGAAAGGATGTAATTCCTTATGCGTATTACGGTCTTGATAGAAAACAACGGGCCGGAGGGCCTGTATGCGGAGCATGGACTGAGCCTGTATGTTCAGCATGAGAGCGGCACGGTTCTGCTGGACGGGGGCCAGTCCGGGCGGTTTGTGGACAATGCGGCCCGGCTGGGCTGCGATTTGGACGATCTGTATGCCATCGTTCTCTCCCACGGTCACTACGACCACGCCGATGGCCTTCCCGCGCTGCTGGAAAAGAAACCTACGCTGAAAATATATGCTCGCCCGGAGGTGATGTCGCCTCAGGTGGGCTTTGACGGGCGGTATATTGGACTGAGTGAGGCGCTGCATGGCAAATTTGCCGGGCGCTTCGAGCTGTCCAACGAGGCGCGGCAGCTTCTCCCCGGCCTGTGGCTCATCCCCGACGGCGTCCCTCACGAGCAGTCCCTGGTGGCGGAGACGGCCCAGGGGCTGGTGGTGATGAATAGCTGCTGTCACGCGGGAGGGGATAACATTGTCTGCGATATTCTGGCCCGTTTCCCCGGCCAGCGGGTATATGCTCTAATAGGGGGCCTGCATCTCATGGGGCCGGGCGGCGTGACTACCCTCGGCCCGTCGCCGGACGTGGTTCGCGCCTTGGCCCGCCGCCTCACAACGGAACTTGGCGTGCAGAAGATACTGACCGGCCACTGCACCGGCGATCCCGCTTTTGAAATGTTAAAAGAAACCGCCCCCGAAGCAGTGCAGCGCATCCGCACCGGGGACGTGGTGGAGATATAAAAGAAAAACCTGTACGCACGGGCGGTGCTACCGGGTGGGTTCCCCCTCAGTACGCGATGCCCCAGATGACCATGGTTTTGGCAGGCTTGCCGCAGCAGGGGCAGGTGTCTCCCAGATTCTCCTGCTGGAAGGGGATACAGCGGCTGGAGACGCCGGCTTCGGCCTTCATTTTCTCCTCGCAGGCGCGGTCGCCGCACCACATGGTTTTCACAAAGCCGTCCTGGGCCTTTTCCCGCACCTCGTCCAGCGTGGCGGCGGGATAGGTGTGGCTGTCAAGATTTTCCTTGGCCCGCCGGAACATGGATTCATGAATCTCATCCAGCAGGGCGGGGACGGCGGTCTCCAGGCTCTCCAGGGGCAGGAAGGTCTTCTCCCCCGTATCCCGGCGGGCGGCCACGAACTGGCCCTTCTCCAAGTCCTTGGGGCCGATCTCTATCCGCAGGGGTACCCCCTTCATCTCGTACTGGGCGAACTTCCAGCCGGGGCTGTTGTCAGAGAAATCCCCCTTGGCCCGGATGCCAGCCTTTTGCAGCCGCTCCACCAAGGCCTCCGCCGCCTCCGTGACGCCGGGCTTATGAGCGGCGATGGGCAGCACCATCGCCTGTAAAGGTGCCACGCGTGGGGGCAGCACCAGGCCGTTGTTGTCCCCGTGGGTCATGATAAGTCCGCCGATGGTACGGGTGGACAGACCCCAACTCGTCTGATGGGGATAGGCGGTCTGGTTGTTCTTATCCTGGAAGGTAAGGCCAAAGGCGCGGGCGAAGCCATCTCCAAAATAGTGGCTGGTGCCGGACTGGAGGGCCTTGTGGTCATGCATCATGCACTCGATGGTGTAGGTGTTCACCGCCCCGGCGAAGCGCTCCTTCTCCGTCTTGTTGCCCCGAATGACCGGCATGGCCAGGAGCTTTTCGCAGCAGTCGGCGTAAATCTCCAGCATTTGCAGGGTCTCCTCGCGGGCCTCCTCCTCCGTGGCGTGGAGGGTGTGACCCTCCTGCCAGAGAAATTCACGGCCACGAAGGAAGGGGCGGGTGGTCTTCTCCCACCGCAGGACGCTGCACCACTGGTTATATTTCATGGGCAAATCCCGCCAGGAGTGGAGAACGTGGCTCCAATGCTCGCAAAACAGCGTCTCACTGGTGGGCCGGACGCACAGCCGCTCCGGCAGCTCCTCTGAGCCGCCCACCGTCACCCATGCACACTCCGGGGCGAAGCCCTCCACATGGTCTTTTTCCTTTTGCAGCAGGCTCTCCGGGATGAGCATGGGCATGGAGACGTTTTCATGGCCGGTCTCCTTGAACCGTTTGTCGAGATACTGCATAATATTCTCCCATATGGCATATCCATAGGGACGCAGGACAAACAGGCCCTTGATGCCAGAATAGTCCACAAGCTCCGCCTTCGTGCATACGTCTGTGTACCACTGGGCGAAATTTTCATCCATAGAGGTGATTTGCTCCACCTTTTTATCCTTTGCCATTTCAACAAAGCTCCTTTATCGATTCGCCCGTGTTGGGGCGTATTTTCGCTGGTATACGCACATTATTTTATATAGAATGACCCCAGTTGTCAAGAACCGCTTGACCAGGAGAAAATTTGTTGATATTATTATCATGTCTTGCGGTTCCGTCCAAAGGGCGGGAGCAAGACGATTGGAATCGAAATATAATAACGACCTTGCGTTATTATATCATGTTGATTTATAAGCTACGAGCTACCAATCACTAGCCACTAACCATCGCGGAGGTGTTCCTTTGAATAAGCAGCGTTATCTTGCAGAGCTTCAGCACCTGCTGGTTTTTATGACCGAGGAGGACAGGGAGCTGACCGTTCAGCGGTATGGAGAGCTGTTCGATGCCGTAGGCCCGGAAGGGGAGACAGAGCTGATAGAGCGCATTGGTTCTCCCACCAAAGCGGCCATTCGACTGAGCCGGGGGTATGAGCCGGGTCAACTGACAGATATTCTGCCCCAGGTTCCTGATTCGGAGACAGAGGCGGAGCCGGAAGAGCCTGAGGAGGCGAAGGAATCCGCTTCTCAGGAGAGTCTGGAGGAGCTGTGGAATGAGCTGGACGAGTTTGAGCTGCCTGACCTGGAACTGGAGCTGCCAGGCGAAGATGCGGCCAAAGCTGCGGAGCCGAAAGAAGAATCGGAGCCGGAGCCTGAACTGAAAACTGAGCCGGAGCGCCGGGAGATAAGACCTGCCCCTATCCGCCCGCCTAAGGAGCCGGAGCCGGTGCGAGAGACCAAAACGATCTATAAGCGCGTTATGCCCATAGGCCTGGGAGCGGTGCTGTTCGCGGTGCTGATGATTTGCGTGGGGCTGCCCCTGGCGGCGGTATGTGTGGCGTTGGCGGTCGTGTGCTTGTGTCCGGGAGCGGCGGCGGCCATAGGAGCCTGGCTGATTTTTGTGGGCGGGCTATGGTGTGTGAGCTTTATGGCGGACGCCATTTTGATATTCGGTCTGTCGTTTATCGTGCTGGCGGTGGCGGTGCTGCTGCTGTTTGCCGGTATATGGGCGGATGTACAGCTTATTCGGCTCTATATCCGGGGCGTAGACGCTCTGGGTGGTCTGCTTCTGGGAAGGAAGGTGACGGTTGATGCGTAAGGCATGGCGTGTTGTCAGCACGATCGCCCTGGCCTGTCTGGTGCTGGGGGTACTGGGAATTGCCGTGGGATTTTTCACCGGCAGCTCTCCCACAGTCATTCAAAGTCACGGCAGCCTGACGGAATATATGCAGCGCCTGGAAACCAACTGGGAGGTGCTGCGCGGCCTGCTTACGGAGCTGCTGGATAATATGGGACTGTAACACATTTTGGAATATTCCGAAAAATGCGGTTGAGGGCAAGCCAAGCTAAAAACTATAAATGGGCGGTATCAAACGACTGTTTGATACCGCCCTTGCTGTGTTATTTTGCGCTGGCGTTTAGCCGTATTCGATGTTTAATACGGCTAAACGCTGCTTTTTAAAGCGCGAAGTTGCCGGTATAGGGCAGATTCTCGTAGGTCATGGTGCTGCCGTTGGCGAAGGTGTAGGTCACATCCACGGTGCCGTCGCCGTTGTCGGCCAGAGCGGTGATGTAATCGGTGTTGTACAGCTCGTCGTTGTCGTCAAGGCCGGTGTAGATATACTCGCCGTCCTCCACGAAGATGACGTTGCCGGTGGCATAGAACTTATCGGTGACGCCCACCATGCCGAAGGAGCAGGTGACGGTGTCGGTGCAGTCCATACGCACGGTGATGGTCTGGTCGATGTCCAGATACAGGGTGGAATTGTTCTCGAAGGTCAGCTCGTCATCGTTCCAGCCACGGACGGAGGAGTAGCAGTCGCCAGCCACGGCCACAGTGAAGGCAGTGGGGAACTCGCTTTCCGCATCCACCTCAACATAGAGGCTGGCGGAGGTCCAGGTGCTGGTGCCGGCCACGGTGAACAGGGTGGTATCAGCGTCGCCGCTCCAGACGATGGTGGAATCTACCACATGGAAGTATCCGCGACCGCCGCGATCAGCGCTGGCAATAGTGCCGCTGGTGTTCAGCAGGCTGGTGTTCACCAGAACGACCTCGCCCACGTCGGAACTCATGGAGGTCTTGTTGGCGAAATTCCAACTACCGCCGGTTTCTACCGTGGTGTTGGTAAGAATGGCCTGGCTGTTGCCGTTGACCTCCCAGCCGGAGAGCTTGGTGACAAAGGTGTTCACGAAGTAAGCGGAGCAGGTTTCGTCCAGGACGGTGGCGCCGCTGTTTTCAATGCAGATGGTATTGTTGAAGATAACAGTGCCGGAGCTTGCGTCGGAGTTGAAGATACGTCCGCTGTTCATGATGGTGTCGTTATCCAGTACCAGGATGCCGTTATAGAAGATGCTGAAGGGATGGCCGCTGGCGTTGCGCAGGGTGGTGCCGTGGATAACGGTGGTGGATGCGCTGCCGGCATAGATGGAGCCAGCCGCCGTGGAGCCGGTGCCAATCAGGAAGATCTGGCCGTCATCGTTGGAAACGGTGACAGAGGTGCCGCCGTCCGTGACCTGGAGGCCGTCGCCGCCGCCAAAGAAGCGGTGGGCGTCGTCGCTGATGTCATCGCCGGTGCCGGAGGCCTGGGCCAGAACGGTGGTGTTCTTCAGCTCAGCCTGCACGCCGTCACGAATCCAGAGGCCGGAGCAGTAGAAGGAGCCGACGTCCGCCAGGTTCCAGCTCGTGCCGGTGGCGAAGCTGTCGTAGCCTTCCACGCCCTCCAGAAGCAGGGTGCCATCCTCCTCCAGACTGTAGGAGAAGGCCAGGGAGACGTATTCCTTCTCGCCCTCATACTCATCCATGGAGTAACCGGCCTGATAATAGATGGTGCCGGAGGTCTCGTCCGTGTCTGCCTCATCCAGGATAACGGTGTTGTCCAGGATAATCACATAGTCGCCCACATAGAAGAAGGTGCAGCCTTCCCACTCCTCCTCGTCCACGGTGGCGGCGTCGCTGATGGTGACGGCGGCCATGGTGGTCAGGCCATAGTGGTTGGTCTCGGCGGTGTATTCCTCAATGCCCTGGCGCTCATAATAGGTAGCGGTGTCCAGGTAGGTGTCCAGGGCCAGGTCGCCGTATTTGGTGGTGTTGTAGAGATAGGTGTCCTCGGTGTTGTCGTCAGGAACCTCCTTGGCGGCGTCAGAAGTACCCTTCAGGGCGTAGAACACCACAACGGCGTCCCACTTGGTAACGGTTTCGTCGATGACGCTGTCCAGATCCACATCCAGGCCAAAGTAGTCGATGACGGCCTGGGCGTTGGCCTCGCGGCTGTCGCCGGCGGCCTCAGCCAGTGCCTCCGCAGCGGCGTCGCCAGCCTCGTTCAGGGCGGACTGGCCGCCGGTGATGGCGTTATAAATCATGTTCAGGAAGTCGCCCCAGTTGATCGCACTGTCGATCTCATAGGCGAGCTGCCCCTCCACGCCCAGCTCGGTGCGGTATTTATACATACCCAGCTCGTCGGTGTTGGAGCCGTCCGGGTCAACGATGCTGTCATACTTGAACAGACCGCCGGAGCGGAGGGCCGGGTTCAGTGCCTGGAACCAGGTGCAGTAATAGTGGCCCCAGAAGAAGTCGTTGAAGTCCTCATACAGCTTGTTCATGTTGTCGGAGAAGATGCCGGTGATGTCGTCTCCGGCGGCCACTTCATAGGTGGTGTTGTTCATCCAGTAATAGCGGAACAGCCAGTAGCAGGCCTCCACGCGGAGGTATCCGTCGCCCACGTCCACGGTGTCCGTATCGTCCGTGGGGTTCACGTTCACCTGGCGATCGGTCAGAAATTCCTCCCAGGTGTCGCCGCCGGTGGTGGCGCCGTTGTTCAGATACCAGTCAACCGCCGCGTACAGCAGGTCGTAGTCATAGCCAGTGGTCTCGGCGGCCTCGGCGATCTCGTCCGCGAAGTCCTCCGCGCTGAACAGGTCGATAGCGCCGCCGATGATGGCGTCTGCCGTACCCTCTTCATAGTATACAGCGCCGGGGGTGTACTCGTCCGCGTCATAACGCAGGGTGTAGCCGTTGTAGTCCGTGGTGGCGTTGAGATAAATCTCGTTCGCCGCATAGCTGACCACATAGACAGGCACGGGGGTGAACTCGGTCTCGCCGTCGTCAAACAGGACGTAGGCGTAGAACTCGTCCTCCGGGGCCTCGTCAAAGGTAAGGGTCAGAGTCTCGCCGTCAAAGCTGGCGGTAACGCCCTCGGCCTCCTCCTCGCAGGAGGAATCGGTGTACAGCGCCACTGTTTCCTCGCCGGTGAAGGCCAGAACGGTGAAGGCGTCCTCCTGGGAGGCGTCGGTGGTGTTGTAGTAGCCATACAGGGTGTAGGTAGCCACTACAGCGTCGGCGCTTTCCATCTCGTAAACGCCGGTGGCGTATACGGGACGGTTTTCATAGTCCCCGCCGGAGGATCCGCCGGAGGCTTCCCCGGAAGCGCTGGAACTCTCCCCGGAAGCGGTGGTGTCCGCAGTCTCCTCAGAGGCTTCGCCGGAGGCGAACGCGCCCACGGACATACTCAGTGCCAGGCACAGGGCCAGCAACAGGCTAAGGATTCGTTTGTGTTTCATACATTCTCCTTTCCAAAACGTCAGTTAAACATCTGACCTTTTTATTATACAATAAATCCCGTTGTTATGGGTGACACTTTTAAGACAAAAAGTAACAAATATTAAAGAAATGAAACATTTTAACAAGACTTGCATATACCGCGTTTATCAGATGAATGAGAAGATAAATAACAATGGTTCAAATTGGGAAGCAAATTATGACAGTCCTTCCAGCTTTTCCTCAAATTTATCCCACGGGCAGACCGGCGGTGGCGTGCAGGCGAAGGACATCGGCTCGCCCGTTTCCGGGTGGTGGAAGGACAGCTTATAGGACCAGAGAGCAATGTCGCAGTCATCATCCGCCCGTCCATACTTGCGGTCGCCCCCCAGAGGGAGGCTGCGGCTGGCAAATTGACAGCGTATCTGATGGGTTCGGCCCGTATGGAGCCAGATGGAAACCAGAGACAGACCGTTGTCCCGACCTAAGACTCGATAGGACAGGGACGCGGGACGCACGTCCTTTCCCGGCTCCGTGGCAACATAGGTTTTGCGCTCCTGCCTGTCCCGGCAAAGCAGATCCTCCATCTGTCCCTCCATTGCCGGACTGCCGTGAACCACAGCCAGGTATTCCTTGTGAAACCGATTGTCCTGAACTTGCTTTCCAAGCTCGGATGCTGCCCTAGAAGACCTGGCCAGCACCATCAGACCGCCGACGACTCTGTCCAGCCGATGCACTGTTTTTACGCACCCCTCCGGCTGGCCCAGCGCCGCCCGCACCAGCTCTGGCACGCCGCCCGGTTCGTCTGTGGACAGCACCCCCGCAGGCTTGACGCAGACGGCGATGCGTTTGTCCGTATATAGTAGCTGTATCGGCTTAGTTTCCATTGGACTTTCCCTGATTTTCCTTATATAATATGACCAGTAAAATTATACCACGCCCCGGTGGGAAGAGCAACTGATTAGGGCGAAAGGAGTATCCTGTGGAAAAGGAAAAGACATCTCCGAACAAAACGGCCCTGCCGTGTCCTCACGCAAAAAAATGCGGGGGCTGCCAGCTTCAAAATCTTGACTATCCCCAGCAGCTCGTCTGGAAGGAAAACCGCGTCAGGCATCTTATTGGGCGCTTCGGCCCCGTGCGGCCCATCGTGGGCATGGAATCGCCCTACCATTACCGCAACAAGGTGCAGGCCGCCTTTGGCCTGGACGGACGGCGGCGCATCATATCCGGCGTATACCAGTCCTCCAGTCACCGCATTGTGCCGGTAGACAAGTGCCTGATCGAGGATGAGACGGCGGACAGAATCATCGTAACGATCCGAAGCATGATGCCCTCCTTTCATATGCTCGCTTACGACGAGCGGACAGGCACCGGCTTTCTCCGCCATGTGCTGGTGAAGCGGGGCTTCGCCACCGGCCAGGTCATGGTGGTGCTGGTGGCCGCAAGTCCTATCTTCAAGCTGCAAAAGCCCTTTGTAAAAAAGCTGCTGGAGCTGCACCCGGAGATCACTACCATTGTTTTGAACATCAACGACAAATTCACGCCCCTGGTGCTGGGCCAGCGGGAAAAGGTGCTGTACGGCAAGGGATATATTGAAGACGTCCTCTGCGGAAAGACCTTCCGCATCTCGCCCCGGAGCTTTTACCAGATAAATCCTGTGCAGACGGAGGTTTTATATAGCTCCGCCATAGCCATGGCGGGACTGACCGGGAAGGAAACAGTGCTGGACGCCTATTGCGGCACCGGCACCATTGCCCTGATTGCCAGCGACCACGCCAAGCGGGTGCTGGGCGTGGAGCTGAACCGTGACGCTGTGCGGGACGCCATCGCCAACGCCAAACAGAACGGCGTGACAAACTGCTGGTTCACCGCCGCCGACGCCGGAGAATACATGGAGGACATGGCCGCTCACCATGACTGCCCGGACGTGGTGTTCATGGATCCGCCCCGCGCCGGCAGCGATGAAAAATTCCTCCGCTCCCTTCTTCGCCTCTCTCCTCCCAGGGTCATCTATATCTCCTGCAATCCCGAAACCCTCGCCCGCGACCTGGAAATCCTTTGCTCTGGCGGCTATAAGCTGGAAGCCGCCCAGCCGGTCGATATGTTCCCGTGGACAAGCCATTGTGAAACGGCCTGCGCCTTAAGCCGTATAAAATAGGAGCTTTCAAGGGCTTTAGGGGGCTGAAAGGATGGTGTTGCCACCCATTTGCCACCTTGATTATAAAAATCTTCGTTGAACGGAATTCGTCTTTATGGGAGAGGGCAGCGCCGATTGAATAAGAAGTTCCCCCGCTATGATACATTGGCATAATTTGATAGAACATAAACGCCTTTTTTGGACACACTACCGAAAAGAGGCGTTTTTGTTCAGAACCTGTATTCTCAGATGGGGTTGGACGCCTGTGAATAGAGGTTCTTATATGCTGATTGCCATAATTGCGCTGCTCAGCGCATACGGAGGAATGAGAAATATGAAGAAGAGAACGACGATACGGATTATATCTTTTTTGTCTGCGGCGGTTGTGGTGGCGGGCGTGTTTGCCTGGACAGGCGGCAAAAAGGCCAGGAGTCTGGAGCTGTATGCCAGAGCGAACACACAGCGGGCCTTCGAGGAGCTGGTGACGAGCGTGTCTGAAATGTCCACGGCCCTGGAAAAAAGCGTGTATATCACGGATCCCGCCCTGGAGGGGGCGTTGTGTACGCAGATTTTTGGCCGGGCGCTGACCGCTCAATCCGCTCTTGGCGTGCTGCCCTATTCCAGCCAGGAATTGGAACAGACGGCCAGCTTCGTGGCAAAGGTGGGAGACTATGCCTGTACCCTTTCCCGAACGGTTGGGGTGAACGGAGGCTACTCCGAAGAGGAGTTGGAAAATCTGAAAAGCCTGTCAGAGACGGCTTCCGTCATGGCGTTGAATTTGCAGGATGTGCAGGCCCGTATTCAGGCGGGGGAGCTGACCATGGAGGAGGTATATACCGCCGCCAGCGCTGCGGCGGGGGATGAGGAGGAGCAGGCGCCCCTGGCGGGAACCGCCTTTCAGACCATTGAGGAGGAATTTCCAGAGCTTCCGTCGCTTATCTATGACGGCCCCTTTTCGGAGGCGCTGACCACGGCGGAGCCGGTGCTTTTGGCTGACATGGAGCAGATAGACGAGGCCGCCGCCCAGAAGGCCGCTGCAAGTTTTATGGACGTGGAGACCGCCGCTGTTTCCGTTACGGGGGAGACCGGCGGAATCGTTCCTTGCTGGGTATGTTCCGCGAATTTGAATAATGGGAGCTATTCCATCTATGTCACAAAGCAGGGCGGGCAGATATATAGCGCCCTCTGCTCCCGTGCGGCGGGGGAGGAGAAATATTCCGTGGACGTGGGACTGTCTATGGCCCGAAGTCTTTTGGATTCCTGGGGTTTTGAAAATATGGAGGAGAGCTATCATATCGTGGAAAACGGTGTGCTGCTGGTGAATTATGAATATGCCCAGGACGGCGTGCTGTGCTATCCTGATTTAATCAAGGTGGGGGTGGCGCTGGATAACGGAACTCTTGTCCGCTATGATGCCCAGGGCTATATCAGCGCGCACGCTGAACGTGTGCTGCCGGATGTCGCCGTGACGCGGGAGGAGGCCCAGGAAAATCTGGCTGTGGCCCTGGCCGTCACCGATTATAACCTGACCGTTATCCCGTCAGACGGCGGAGAGGAACGCCTCTGTCACGAATTTGTGTGTCAGACGGAGACGGGGGGAACACTATATATTATATGTGAACGCCGTCACAGGGGCGGAGGAGAAGATTCTGATCCTGCTGGAGGATGAAAGCGGGACGCTGACCATATAAAAATAACGGTTCATTTAAAAAAACTTCACAACCATAGTCGAAAAAGGGTTGTATAGTTCCCTCGAAAATGTTACAATGATTACAAGAAAGTGATTTGCAGTAACGCAGAAGGGGTGCTATTATGAGCGTAATTCCTACTACGACCTGTCGCCGGTGTCACCGGCCCTATTCCTCGCTGAAAAGCCACTGCCCTTATTGCGGCACGCGAAAGGAGAGGACGGTTCGCACTGCTGCGCCGGAGGCGGACAGCTCCGTCCGCGGGACAGAGGCCTCCCGTCGGGCAGCGGAAAACATTAACTGGCAGATGACCATTGGCGGTGTGCTGCTGGCGCTGATTGTGATTGTGACCATCGTTATGGTCAGCTCGACGATTAATAATTATGTGCCGGAGGGCGATTCCGCAGACGGAGAGACGGTCGGCGACGTAACGGACGCGGCCATCACCCCTGTTCCCACGGCCAGCCCGGAGCCGACACCTACGGCTACGCCCGTGACGATTACGTCCATGGCGATTTATTGGAACGGACAGTCCTATACGGATATGACAGTTCTGGTGGACAGCGTTATGGAGTTTACCTGCACCGTCTATCCCGCTAATGTGGAGGTGGACATCACCTGGTCTACCTCCGATGAGAGCGTGGCCACGGTGGATGAGGACGGCGTTGTCACCGTTGTTGGCACGGGATCCTGCACCATAACCGCCGCAGCCGGCAACCAGACTGCGGAGTGCATTGTGCGCGGAAGGTCGAGCTGGTAATCCAGGGATTCATGGAAAAGCCTCTCCCATCTGGGGGAGGCTTTTCACAAAATGTTAAATTTACAGTTGACAAAAAAAGAATTGAATGGTATAATTCCCCTTGCTGAAATTCCATACGGACGATTGGCGCAGCTGGTAGCGCATCCGCTTGACGTGCGGGAGGTCACAAGTTCGAGTCTTGTATCGTCCACCATTTGAAAGCCTTGGGCCCCAATGGGTTCAGGGCTTTTTTGTCGTCCAAAATCGTTTTTTCCCTTATTTTTTCCCTTGAAGCGTGTTCGGCGGCTCCATAGTGTTCAGCCGCTGGATATACTGCTCCAGCCTGTCAGCACTGTATTTTTTCATCTGGTTGGAGACGTGTCCGTATGTATCCAGCGTAAAGGATGCGGAGGAGTGGCCAAGGTTTTCCTGTAAGGTCTTGATGTCGTCGCCGTAATTCAGGGACGACGTAGCGTAAGTGTGGCGCAGGTCATGGAAACGCATTTCAGGAAAGCCCAGCTTCTCAACAATCCGTTTGAAACAGTCGTAAACCGTGCGATAGGAGAGATAGCCGCCAGTGGGGTTCGTGAAGACCATACCGCTTTCGCACCATTCCGGCCCGGCGTTCTGGCGCTGCTACTCCTGTTTTTCCTTCTGGAGCAAGAACAGTTGAAGAACCGTGGGTGCTAATACAAGAGTACGACTTTTCCCGTTCTTGGTGGGAGAAATGTAATACTGACCGCCCTTTTGCTGATGACGTCGGAGCTGCTGCTTCACGATCAGTAGTCCGTGGTTGAAATCAACACACTCCCAGGTGAGGCCGAGCAACTCTCCCTCTCGCAACCCAGTGAACAAGGCGATCTTGTAAAGGTACTCATGGGGATGACCTTGTATGGCCTCCAGAAACGCTGCCGACTGAAACTCATCCATCTCATGTGTGGTAGGCTTATCCACGCGGGGAAGTTTACAGGCGTCCGACGGGTTTGTAGGAAATATAACCGAGTGTAACAGCCTGGTTTAATGCGGTATGCAGGACGCTGTGGATGCAGCGTACACTCTTTGGCGAGAGAGGCTTTTTTGCGGCAGTCTTGGGGTGAAGCAACTCGTTATAGAACGTTTGAATCATTTCAGGCTTCAGGTTCTCCAGCTTCACAGCACCGAGGTGGGGGATGATGTACTTCTTGATGTCGGATGAGTACAGATAGCGGGTGGAGTCCTTTATGTTCGGCGTGTATTCAGACACCCAAGTCTCCAGCCACTCGCGGAGAAGTAGCCGACATGGATCGTGGTATGTATCGGTTTCTATCTTAGCGATCAGCGTATGGAGCTTTCTAGTAGCCTCTGCCTTTGTGGATGCTGTGACCGATTTCTGTATCTGCTTTCCAGTGAGGGGGTCATAACCAATCGTGGTTCTGCCCTCCCAATAAGTATACTCCTTATTTCCTTTTTTGACGGTCTTGCGGCGTACGGTCATTCCGTGACTGCCACTAGGGGAAGATGCGTTGCGTGACATTATATTACCTCCTTGTTGAGTCACGCATGATGTATCGTAAAAATTATACACCCTGCTTTGTATCATATCAATAGTCTGCTATGTGGCGTTCCATATACTCCTGGAGGTCAGACTTCCGTATGCGGATTTGCCTGCCAATACGATAGCTGCGGATAGCCCCACTGCGGACTAAGTCGTATGCGGTATTGTGGCTGACGCCGAGAAGCTCCATGAGATCCTTGACGGAGATTGTAAAGGGAAGGTCTGAAAAATCGTTATATTGCATAGCACGGAGCCTCCTTGGTCGGTAAGTATAGGTCTTGCGGGAAAATGTGGTAAGGATATTTTTATGTGGGCGACTCATAATACTCCCGATGTAATCGCCCCAACTCCCGATACACGGGGATTTCCAGTCGAGGAAAATGCACGAAGGTCACAGCATCATGCACGCCGTCGGTGGACGAAAACCAGGCATCGCCAGGGCCGTAGACGCGGGAAAGCGCGAAATCTTCTAGTTTTTCACTGTCCCACAGCAACCTGGCTTCTGGCAGCGTTGGCCTGAACAGAACCTTTGTGGACATCGCAGATCGTAACATGGCGGGCAGGCCACCTTCTTGGACGCTTGCTTCAGCGATCGAGATGATCATGAAACATCCGGCGGAAGCTCCCATCGTTATGATTCGCTTAACCAAGGAATCGAAAGTTGCCAGGCAGTAATCATCGTCCTTAGCGGAGCGAGAAGGGAACAGAGTTCGACAACTGACATACTCATCCACAAAAAGAAACGATGGGTGATACCCGGCATCCCACCACTTCACAGCATCACCTTCCTGCTCGGAGAGGTCATTCAAAATCTGCTGTCGGTGTTTTATATTTGCTGCAAAGCGTTTCAGTGCCGCGAGAATACCCCTGGCTTCCCCGTCCTCATCGATCGTGACCGTATATGGAAGCCGGGACAGTTCCGCTTGCTTTGGGTCTATGACGATGACCTCACTGCCATATCTATCTCGTCCCCAAAGAAGGACTTGAAGCAAGATCGCAATCACGCCAGTCGTCTTGCCGCTCCTGGTCTTGCCAGCTATCAGCATTGACCCGCTGGTCGTTAGGTCGATGGTTGTTACCGTGTCTACTCGTATCGTTGTGACGCTGTCCGGCATCAGGTCTTGTACATCAGACGCTGTGATCGCTCGGTCTGTCGTCACATCCTCTATGCGATATTTGATATAATTGAAGGCAACATCTGCGTCCGTTTGCGTGATGGCGTAGCGTGCGAATCGCCCTGACAGTGCGGATGAGATAGCGGACACAGCGTCAGCGATGGCTTCTACCGTGACTCCGCGTGCGTAGACGGTCACTTCAAATATCCCCTCGCCGACACGTTCACAGCGGACTCGCGGTAGCAGCTCCCCCGTCCGCAGTCGTAAAGGATTGCCATGGGAGGGATGCCACAGCGCACGTTGCACCATCGCTTGAATGTGCACTTCATCGGGTATGGCTTTGTATATGATCACTGCTGCTGCAAACAGAGACACGGCAATGATGGCCAACACAATGGCCGTCTTACCCATAGCGATACTCATGCCCGCGACCACCTTGTACCTGGCGGTGGCCACGCCCAAGCCCAAGCAAAAAATTGCGAGGGCCAGGGCGATACCGGCGAGTACGGCCAGCACAACATACAGTGCTGCGTGCCGGAGCGGGGAGGCTGTCTGGTTGTAACGCTTAATCATTTATGCCTCCTCTTACCAACTCAGCCGATAGAGTTCAAAGACACCAACAGTCTGGTAGCTTTCCACCTCAAAAGTTTCGCTGATCAACGCCATCAGCTCCTGATAGTATCCAGCGCGGGTGTTGGGGTGGATGGTGATGCTGCTCAAGCCGTTCTTGTTGGCGTAGTGCCGGAGCGTTACAAGTGCGTTGTAGATGTGAGGGGCATCATCGAGATCATAGTCCACCTCGATGTGATCTCCGATTGCTGTAGCCCGAAAGGCGTTAGACGTAACGCCAGGCAGTTCAATGTTTTTCATCGTTATTCCTCCTTTTTGTTAGGTTCGGACTTTGTCTAATTGTGAGTCAGTTTGTATCTTGTCACCAAATCATCGTACTTAGGGTTGCGTCGAACAGTCCTGTTTTTGATGTTGTTGCGAAGTTCTTCCCATCCAAAAATTTCTGTGTAAGCAGCGATTGCGTTTCCATTTTGAAATACGACCTGATGTTCGAGTTTTTCTAATGAGTATGTATCATCTTTTTTAGTAAAAAGCGTTATTCGCTCTGTGCTACTAATGAAATTTTCCCAATATACTTCCGTTGGCCAACGCGATCTGTTGGCGTCATCAGCCTGGGGCTTCACAAATCGCAGATAGTTGTTCAAAGCACCTGCATACACATTTCCAACCGCATCTCCGCAGCAAAGCTCCACAAACGTCCCAGCTGAGTCATTGTGCAACTCCATTTCACAACGTACCCACGGGCCAGAGACGTGCTGTTCTGCGGCCTCGTCATATATACGGACGATCATGCCACTTTGACGTCCCCCAAAGTAGATTGTGTTAGCAGTGTCGGCCTGCCTACTGTTCTTGCTCGAAACGAGGCGTACCTTTCTTGCCCGGCAGATATAATTTCCTGCTTGTGCGCTCTCCATTAATACATCTATATCTAAGCAACCGTCTCTGTCGTCGCAGGCTACGTCTAACCGTGCAATGTGACTGCTTGGCGTATTGTAGAGCCACAGGAACAGGTCATCCCAAGTCATGGTCGATTCAGCCTCGAAAGTCCGACATCCCTCGCCGTTCAGCTCAACCCAAACGCCCATGTCTTCTCTGCCTCCAAATTGGATAGCTATCTGGTCACAAAAGTTCAGTTTGTGCTGATACCCTCTATTGCCTTTTTGAGGCTTGAAAGGTAGCTTGTCCAGTTTTATAGCATCGAGAATGTCAGAAAATGTCATGCCTTTGATCGTGAAGGAACACCAATCTATGATGATTTCTTTCTTGTCGCGATTATGTATCATGATTGTATATTGCACCCCCGTATTACCCTTTGGGGGCGCCAGCCGGGGCCAAGGCCCCCGCCGGCGCAAAAGATTAATCCTTGGCTTTAGCAACCTCTGCACGCTGAACAAACGCCACTCTTCCTTTGCTATCGAAATAGCACGTCACATTTGTACCCGGAGCAATATTGTGCATAATCAGAGGGTCGGTGCAGCGATACTTTCCCGCACTCCGGCCAGCGAAATGCCGGGTATCGCTCTGCTCACCTGCAAAATCCTCGATAAAAAACACGTTGCAGTAATTGTGTTCAGCGCCATCGTCGCCAACAAAACTACCATAGGTCATGCCGATATAGGTCTTTTCCTCCATTTTGGGTTCCTCCTTTCTCCTCAACAGAGGTTTGATAAGGCCAATAGTTGTGGTGCGAGAGAAATGAACCGAAGTATTTTCTGTTTGCTATGACCTTTCATCTATATTTTAATCGGTATCATCGGAACATTGAATGGCTCAAAACCTGGAAAAACTGGGTTTTAACCTATTGCTTTTTACGCATCGCTTTTTACGCAAAAAAATGATGGCCAACAGAAATTACTGTTGGCCATCATAATCACTGTTTGGGCCTAGCCTCAATACGCTGCTTGGCTTCCCTTACAGCATGATCAAAAGCGCTGTCATCAGGGTTCATCAACTCATACATGGAAAGGCCGAGTGCATGACACAGTGCGAAGAGATTGGAGTCCCAGACCGGTCGCCCTTTGATAATGTTGTGAACAACGTCTACGGATATACACGCGGCGTCAGCGGCTTCATCCTGGGAAACGGAGATAGCGTCCAAAAGAGTCTTAACGCGATCTGCGACCAAACTGAGATCTTCCTTTGGACTGTAGGTAAGGTCGCGGGGAAGATGATTATCGGTGCAATATTTTTTCATAGGCAATAGATAGGAGGGAGCGTACATAACTGTACGAGTGAAGCGCTGCGTGATTTTTGTGCGGGGTATTGTGCCGGAAATAAAGTTTTTTCTGGATGTTATATGTGTATTAATAGCCCGTCACGCAGCACTGCCAAGGCTTCTCCTATCTATTTTTTTCATAAAAAGACGCAACTATATTTAGCCCCAATTCTCTGGATAAAAGACTATAAACATAGTTGCGTTTTCCATTCCTTTGCTTTCTCATCCTCGCCAAACGCTGGGACGGCTCGACGTAGTGAGGAGTGCAGGAATACGGATGATTAAGTTTTTATTATATCCCCGATATTAAATGGAGACAGTTGATTTTTTCTTGCCAAAAAATAAAAAAAGGATCACCATCCTAAAAAATAAGGTATAGTAATCCTAAGTACAAATAGTTGGTGCAGGGGTAAAAACTTCAGGCCACCATTCTGGTGCGTATATATATTATATATGTATATTGCGGAAATGTCAATGTTTTTTTGATATTTTTGATAGTTATATCATCCGTCCCCCTCGTCCTCTCAGAGAGGACGACACATCCAATTCTAATAATCGTCCTCTCCGAGAGGACAAAACAACGAATTCTAACAGTCGCCCTCTCCGAGAGGGCGATAAATTAATTCCCCAAAAACAGAACAATATCCTCCCACACATATCACATCCCTCCCAATCTTATCAAGGCCGGAAAATATTTTCATTTTCTTTATAGAAGGTAAAAATATTTTCCGCAAATTGCAAGTGCAAGTTGGACACTCGGTAGAATGAATTTATGAACC
>JAJQCH010000036.1 GCA_021202795.1 Oscillospiraceae bacterium | reverse complement strand
TCCAATAAAACGGACTTAAAGACTTAACGACCCAATTACTGACTAACACCAAAATTTTTAAAAATTTGACAATTTGTTGTTCCCTTGTCAAAAAAGATGTGATATAATGCGAATAAGTGGCAAGTTATAGACTCCAGAGTCCAATTTCAGCGAGGAGGAGCAATTCCATGAAAAAGAAGACCAAACGGCGGGTAGCGGCGGCGGCAGCCGCATCGGTCATTGCCGTCAGCGCAGTGGTTAATGTCTCCTTTGACGCGGAGGAGCTGATACATAGCGCGGATTATCTGACCAGTCACACCCAGTACGCCCAGACCGCCCAGGAGCAGGACTACAACATCACCTACACGGAAATGGGCCAACTGTCCAAGGCCGATGCGGTTCGCGCCTGGTTTATTCGTCTGCCCGTTGTCATCAAAAGTGCAATCCTGTTGCCTCTGTGGGCCATCGGTGCCATTCCCGTTGCCGTTGGAACGGCTGTGGGGGCGGCGCTGGCTCCCTTCTGGTCTCAGATATTTGGGTTTATTCTTCAGGCCGCCGTGTTAGTGGGCGTGTTCTGCGGGGTATATAAGCTTCTCTTCCCGGATAAAAAGATTCGCGACCTCTTCAAAAAGAAAAACTTCAAGTGGCTGGTTTTGGGTGCTGTCGCCCTCACCACAGCTAACGCTATCCTCTCCTATGCTTGGGCCGGCTGGTCTGTTCTGCGGGTAGTCCTGATGATAGGCGCCGGAGGCGGTGTCCTCGGTCTGCTGTGGAAGCGCATTTGCGGCAAGGAAAAAGCCCCCGAACCCGAACCTGTAGAAACCCGGCTAATTCTGGAGTATTAAAGTCCCTGAAAAGCTAAAATCATTCGATAAAAAGCCTCCTTTTTATCGAATGATTGTGTTTGTGTTGCTATATGATATATAAAAATGTCATACCATGCAAGGCTGTCTGCTTTGCATGGTATTTTTTATTCCGTTTCAGAGTCCGTTTCAATAAATATCCCGATAATCTGGTTGTATATTTCCTCCGCCTTATCACGAAATTGGGTCTCTATCCGCTGGGCCTGCGTCTCATCGGGAACGGCCAGACGCAGAGAAATAATCTCTCCTACGCCGTCGGAAAGGCGAAGGCTCACTGTTTTCCCACCGTTAGCGCCCGGCTCATCGGCTGTCTCTATCATCCAGCTACGGCGCATGGAGGCCGCTACAGGGGCGGCCAGGCGTTCAGCCTTGGCTCTCACAGAATAAGGCAGACTGGAGGCAACTGTATTCACGTTTCGGCGGCCCTTCTCCGTGATTTCATATTTCCCGTCTTTTTCCAGGACATGGCCGGTCTCGACCAACTCTGCCAGACAGTCCGTATAATCAAACCAGGTGAATCCCCCGTCCAACAGCGTCAAATCTGACAGCACCAACGGCTCCACCGGGCCGGGCAGTTTTTCAAGAATGAACAGTATAAGAATTTTAATGTCCAGTTTGTCCCGGATAAAGCCCCGATTTTCCATAGACGTCCTCCTGTCACAGATTATTTCAATGAAGCTGAATTTATTGTACCACAGATTTAAAAGCCAGTACAGGAAAATTTCACATTTCGCCCTCCGCCGCATAGACTGTATTGAACGCCGGACCTTTCCCGGTGAATACGAAGAGGAGGTATCATCATGGCGGACAGCCAGGAATACACGGAAGCCGTGTGTATTCATACACGGAAAATTTACGATAGCTGCCGCGATAAAGATTGTGTGGAGGATCTGCGCGTGTACCCCACTGCCAGCTCTCAGCCATACATAGAGAGCGCCTTCAGCGTGCGGCCAGCCTTGGCTACGCTGCTGTATGCGGACGTGGACGTGGATGAGATAAGCTTCAACCGGGGCTACTTCACCGTGGATGTAACGTATTTCTATGAGGTAACGGGCCAGACCTTTCCGGGAGAAAATCAGGTGCGGGGCCTGTGTGTATTCAACAAACGGGTCATGCTCTTTGGCAGCGAGGGTTCCGCCAAGGTTTACAGCTCTGACGGCACCTTCACGGACAGTGCCACCCAGCCTGTGGCTGTGGTGGAGTGCGTAAATCCTATCGCGCTGAACATGAAGCTGGTAGACGCCTGCCCGACAGGAGTAGCCGCCGATGTGCGGGATATTCCAGTCAGCATCCTGGAGCATTTCGGCGAGGCTCTGGTGTTGTCCGACAGCTCACGAATGCTGCTGACCACCCTGGGACAGTTTTCCATCATCCGCCTGGAGCGGGACACTCAGCTTGTCGTGCCGGTTCATGACTACTGCCTGCCGGATAAGGAGTGCATCTCCGGCACAGAGGACGATCCCTGTTCCATGTTCTCCCGCATCCGTTTCCCGGTGGAGGAATTCTTCCCGCCCGACAGCATCGACGCCGCCGAGGATTACCGCTCGGCCATTCAGAATCTGAATACCACACCCAACGCAGCCGCCAGCGGCTGATGAAAATGCCGGACTGTCAATGCAGTCCGGCGATTTTTTACGTTCTGGGGACTATGTTGTCCTTATCCTTATAGATATGCCCTGCCGGGACTACCCCTCGGACGGAAGAGAGCGGATAGACACTGCTGTTCCGGCCTATGACTGTACCCGGATTCAGGACGCTGTTGCAGCCCACTTCGACACAATCGCCCAGCATGGCTCCAACTTTCTTTCGGCCTGTTTCATGGCGGATCCGTCCCTCTTTGATAACGACCAGGGTCTTGTCGCTTTTCACATTGGAGGTAATGCTTCCGGCGCCCATATGGGCCTTATAGCCCAAGATTGAATCCCCCACATAATTATAATGAGGCACCTGCACGCCGTCGAACAGGATGACGTTCTTCAGCTCCGTGGAGTTTCCCACCACGCAGTTCTCCCCCACCAACGCGTTCCCGCGAATAAAGGCGCACTGCCGCACTTCCGTTCCGTGTCCGATAATGCAGGGGCCGTGGATATAGGCAGAGGGAAGCACCTGGGCGTCCCTTGCAATCCAGACATCATCTGCCGGGTGGTCGTATTCCTCCGGGGAAAGTGTTTTCCCCAGCGCCAGAATAAAATCCCCAATGCCATCCAGAGCCTCCCATGGGTACTCCGTGCCTTCCAGCAGCGGCGCCGCTACCGTGTGTTCCAGCGAATACAGTTCTCTGTTGGTAATCATTTCTTCACCTCGATGAGACAGCCTATCTCCTTCATGGCGGCAATAATGCGGTCAACGGCAGCCTCACAGGTCTCCTGCGTTCCGGCCTCCGCCATAACCCGCAGGACAGGCTCCGTCCCACTCTTGCGAAGCAACACCCGTCCGTCGTCGCCCAGCTCCTGCTCCACGGCGGCCACCTCTGCAGCCACACGTTCGTCCGCCAAAACTGCGTCCTTGTCTGTGACAACCACATTCTTCAAAACCTGAGGATAGGTGGTCACATCCGATACAAGGCGGGACAGAGGGAGCTGTGTCTCCATCATCACACGCATGACCATGATGGCCGTGATAATGCCATCCCCGGAGCGGGCATATTTGCGGAAGATAATGTGGCCGGACTGCTCGCCTCCGATCAGATGGTCGTTGGCCTTCATGTTTTCATAAACATAACGGTCACCCACAGCGGTTTTCTCATAGCGGATACCCGCCGCATCCAGCGCCTTATACAGGCCCAGATTGGACATGACCGTGGTGACAACCGTATTGGACGGGAGCTGGCCGTTGTCCTTCAAAAAGCGGGCGCAGAGATACATGATTTTGTCTCCGTTGACCACCTGACCCTGCTCATCCACAGCGAGGCATCGGTCTCCGTCCCCGTCAAAGGCAAAGCCGCAGTCCACAGGATGCTCCCGGACATACGCCTGAAGCCCTTCGATATGCGTGGAGCCGCAACCGTCATTAATGTTCGTCCCATTCGGCCTGGCGTTTATCACCTGTACCTTGGCCCCCAGGGCCTTGAATACCGCCTCCGCGATCATCCATGTACTGCCATTGGCGCAGTCCAGGACGATTTTTCTGTCCTCAAAGGGCCGATCGGAGATGTCGGTCAAATAGCCGATATAGCGGCTGCGGCCAGCGTAATAATCCACTGTGCAGCCCACCTTTTCTCTCAGAGCATAGGGCAGATCTGGCACAAGACCGTCAATATACCGCTCTATCTCATCCTGGAGAGCGTCGTCCATTTTCTCTCCCTCTCCGTTGATAAGCTTTATGCCGTTGTCATAAAAGGGGTTGTGGCTGGCGGAAATCATAACCCCACAGTCAAATCCCTCTGCCCTGGTAATATAGGACACACAGGGCGTGGTGGTAACGTGCAGCAAATAGGCGTCCGCCCCGGATGCAGCAATGCCAGAGGCCAAGGCATTTTCATACATATAACTACTGCGGCGGGTATCCTTGCCAATGACGATGCGGGCCTTGTGTTCCCGGCCATAATACCAGCCAAGGTATCGCCCAATTTGGAAGGCATGAACGGGGTTCAGATCCACATTTGCTTCTCCCCGAAAGCCGTCAGTTCCAAAATATTTTCCCAAAATTTATCCTCCCACAAAAAACTGCGGCCCGCTCATAGAACGGGTCTAATTTGGCATACTAAGGTTATGCTGACATTGTTAAAAATATTTATAAGGTCGATTGTAAAATGAAGTTGAACACCTAAAAAATCCATAGCAATTG
>JAJQCH010000020.1 GCA_021202795.1 Oscillospiraceae bacterium | reverse complement strand
CGCCGGGGCGTGCAGACCATCCAGTATCAGGTCGTCACCCTCCTGACCACCAACGGACAGGCTCCCTTCGTGACCGTGTTCATGTATCTGAACGAGGCGAAAAACGAGCAGGAGAAGAAAGACCTGGCCGTCATCATAGAGGAAACCCTGCTTCAGCGCTATCAAGGCGTGAAAAACGAGCAGGGCATCTGGGTCACGCCCGCCTTCCCCAAGCTGATATACGTCCTGGAGGAGGACAATGTGGAGGAAGGAACGGAGTATTACTACCTCACAAAACTCGCCGCCAAATGCACGGCCAAGCGGATGGTGCCGGACTATATCTCCGAAAAGAAAATGCTGGAGCTGAAAATCGACAAAAACGGCGAGGGTCACTGCTATACCTGCATGGGATGCCGCAGCTTCCTGACCCCCTATGTTGATCCGAAAACCAATCAGCCCAAATATTATGGCCGCTTCAACCAGGGCGTCGTCACCATTAACCTCCCGGACGTGGCCCTGTCCTCCGGCGGGGATATGAAAAAATTCTGGGAGATATTCGACGAGCGCCTGGAGCTGTGCCACCGGGCGCTGATGTGCCGCCATGAGCGGCTGAAGGGAACCTTGTCTGACGCCGCGCCTATCCTGTGGCAGTATGGGGCCTGCGCCCGGCTGCAAAAGGGTGAGCCTATCGACAAGCTGCTGTATGGCGGGTATTCCACCATCTCCCTGGGCTATGCGGGGCTGTATGAGTGTGTGAAGTACATGACCGGCAAGAGCCACACCGACCCGGAGGCCACGCCCTTCGCGCTGGAAATCATGACCCACATGAACGACGCCTGCAAAAAGTGGAAGGAGCAGCACAACATCGACTTCAGTCTGTATGGCACGCCCCTGGAGTCCACCACCTATAAATTCGCCAAGTGTCTGCAAAAGCGCTTCGGCATTATCGAGGGCATCACGGACAAGGGGTATATCACCAACTCCTATCACGTCCATGTGACAGAGGAGATAGACGCATTCACCAAGCTGAAATTCGAGGCCCAGTTCCAGCACCTGTCCCCCGGCGGCGCCATCAGCTATGTGGAGGTGCCGGATATGCAGAATAACCTGGAGGCTGTTTTGCAGGTCATGAAGTTCATTTATGACAACATCATCTATGCTGAGCTGAACACCAAGAGCGATTACTGCCAGGTGTGCGGCTGGGATGGAGAGATAGAGATCGTGGAGGAGGACAACAAGCTGATTTGGCGCTGTCCCCGTTGCGGCAACACCGACCAGGACAAGATGAACGTGGCCCGCCGTACCTGCGGCTATATCGGCACCCAGTTCTGGAACCAGGGCCGCACACAGGAAATTAAAGACCGGGTTCTTCATCTGTAAGGCTATATGCATTACGGCAATATCAAAAACTGCGACATCGCCGACGGCATTGGCGTGCGGGTGACGTTGTTCGTCTCCGGCTGCACCAATCGCTGCGAGGGCTGCTTTCAGCCGGAGACCTGGGACTTCCATTACGGCCAACCCTTCACGGCGGAGACGGAGGAGACCCTTCTGAATATGCTGGCCCCCGGCTATATCAACGGTCTGACTCTCCTGGGGGGCGACCCCTTTGAGCCGGAAAACCAGCGGGCGCTGATCCCCTTCCTGAAAAGGGTGCGGGAGCGATTCCCGGAAAAGGATATATGGGCCTTCACCGGGTTTCTCTATGAGGATTTGCTGCGCCCAGGCAGCCATCCCCGGTGCGATGCGACGGACGATATGCTGTCCATGCTGGACGTGCTGGTGGACGGGCCATTCATCCTGGCGCAAAAGGAGGTAGGCCTCCGTTTTCGCGGCTCCAGAAACCAGCGGCTCATAGACCTGAATAAAACCCGCGAGACCGGCCAAATCGTCCTCTGGAACGGATGAAAAATTTTCAGCTTCCCTGCTTTTTCGGTGGGGAGGCTGGAATTTTATGGCGGAATGGTTTAGAATATAGGGCATAACGATTTAGGCGAAGAGACCGTAAATAATAGGAGGAGAATGATGGACGGTTTATTGGAAAGAGACCTGACGATCCTCTCCAGCGTGACGGACGCGCAGGGAGACCACAGCATTCCGGCAATTTTTGACCTGTTTGAGGATCTGGCGACGGAACACGCCGGAAGACTGGGCGTGGGCATCTGGGATATGGCCCAGCGGCGAACCTATTGGGTGGCTGTACGCATACGGGTGCGTATTTATCGCCGGGCGAAGATGATGGAGACGGTTCATTTGCAAACCTGGCCCAGCGTCCCCGGCGCGGTGAAGGACGACCGTTACTACCGCATCAAAAAGGGGGAGGAGGTTCTGGCGGAAGGCAGGACGGAGTGGATTGTGCAGAATATGGACACCGGGCGCATGGTCAAGCCGGAGGACAGCGGATACCCCCTGGATATGGAGCATTGGCCGGAAAAGGTGTGCCAGGGGCCGTTTACCCGCTTCAGGGAGACGCCTGCGGAGGAAAACCTGGTCAAGACCTATACCATCGGATCTCAGGATATTGACACGGGCCGCCATATGAATAATGTGGCCTATGTGCGTATGCTGCTGGGAACCTTCACCACGGCGGAGCTGGCGGACATGACTGTCCGGGAGGTAGAGGTGGCCTACCGCGCCGCCTGCTTTGAGGGGCAGACCCTGTCTATCTACCGCCGCAAGGACGAGGAGGGCTGGCACTTCCTCGTTCAGAACCAGGCAGGCGAGACCGCCGTACAGGCTGTGCTGCGGCTGTAAAGATAATAACGGCAGGCCGTTATTATCTCTTGATTTTAATCGTCTTGCTCCTGCCCGTTGGGCAGAACCGCAAGACATGATACAATAATAAAGTGCCGGAGCGGTGTGCTGGCCGCTCCGGCAGGAGAGAGTATATATCAGCGGCAGAGTGCTTGCCGGCTGATACGAAGTGTAGTGAGCGGTCAGTTTTTACTGGCCGCTTGCGCCGTAGTTGGCGAGAACGCGGGCGCTGGGGTCGTTTACGTCGCAGCCCTCCCAGGATTTGTTGGGCATCCAGAAGTCTTTCACCATAGGGGCCTGGCCGGGGTAGTATTTTTCAAAAATTTCCCGATAGAGCAGGCTCTCCTTCGTGAAGGGCTGGGCGAAATCGTAGGCTTTGCGGCGCTCCTCAAATTCTGCGTCGGTGTAGTGGGCTTCCGCGTATTCCTTCAAATCATCCACCATGGAGTGACCCACGGCGTCGGAGAAGGCAGCCTTCTGCCGCCAGAGGATGTCCTCCGGGAGAAGGTGATCTTTCTCGAAGGCGTGACGCAACAGATATTTTCCCATATCATAGGTGTTGACCTTCATCTTCGGGTCGATACTCATGACATATTTGACAAATTCCAGATCCCCAAAGGGGACGCGGGCCTCGATGGAGTTGGAGGCGATGCAGCGGTCGGCCCGGAGGACGTCGTACATATACAACTCATCCACCCGCTTTTTGGCTTCCTCCTGGAATGCCTCCGAGGAGGGGGCGAAGTCTGTGTATTTATAGCCGAAAAGCTCGTCGGATATTTCGCCGGTCAGAAGCACCCGCACGTCGGTGGTCTCGTGGATGGCCTTGCAGCAGAGATACATACCCATGCTGGCCCGGATGGTGGTGATGTCGTAGGTTCCCAGCAGGGATATAACCTCCTCCAGAGAATCCAGCACCTGTTGGCGGGTCATATAGACCTCCGTGTGATCCGCGCCGATGAAGTCCGCTACCTCACGGGCGTATTTCAGGTCGATGGCGTCTTTGTCCATGCCGATGGCGAAGGTGCGGATGTGCTTGCCCAGGATACGGGCGGATATGGCGCATACAAGGCTGCTGTCCAGGCCGCCGGAGAGAAGAAAGCCCAGCGGCGCGTCTGCGTCCAGGCGCTTGTCGATGCCGAGAATCAGCTTCTCGCGGATGTTCTTGCAGACGGTCTCTATATCATCTGTTATATATTCCTCCGGCTTCACGGTGGTCAGGTCGGCGTAGCGGACGAACCGGCCTCCGGCGTAATAGTGGCCGGGAGGGAAGGGATTTACGTTTTCGCACAGGCCCACCAGGTTCTTGGCCTCGCTGGCAAAAACCATACTGCCGTCTTCCATATAACCATAGAACAGAGGGCGGATGCCGATGGGGTCGCGGGCAGCGATAATCTCATCCCGCTTGCTGTCATATATCAGCATGGCGAACTCTGCATCCAGCATGGAGAACATTTCCAGCCCATATTTGTGATACAGCGGCAGAATGATTTCGCAGTCGGAATCGCTGATGAAGTCGTATTCTCTTGCAAGCTCCGCCCGCAGGGGACGGAACAGATACAGCTCGCCGTTGCAGATGGCCATGTCTCCGTCCAGATGGAAGGGCTGCATACCGGCCTCGTTCAGGCCCATAATGGCAAGCCTGTGATAGCACAGCCAGCCAGAACCGGCTTCCTCTATCCGGCTCATGTCCGGCCCGCGGGAGACCGTTTTTTCAAAATAGGGGCGGAGCTGCTCCTCTGTCAACGTCCGCTGGGTAAAGCCCATGATAGCACACATAAGTTTATACTCTCCTGTAAGAACAAATTAGGGTTTGATTGGAAAATAGCGGTATGACCAGCGGCGAGAGATTTTTTCGCCAGCCAAGGCGATTTTTTGCGGGAATACTTTGTGTATTTCAAGAGGTGTTAGTCAGCAAAAGGGTCGTTCGATCAGATCAACAGTAAGCCAGCCT
>JAJQCH010000046.1 GCA_021202795.1 Oscillospiraceae bacterium | reverse complement strand
GGATTCAATCGCTATGGATTTTTTAGGTGTTCAACTTCATTTTACAATCGACCAATTAAAAATTTGTTATTATTATCTTGCATTTTTGTTATTTGTATCTCAATTATGTTAGTTACCATTGAAGGTTCGTGAAAAAAATCCAAAAAAACATCTTCATCCGGCAAGATTGTTGTTGAAATCTCTTTTAAATTAGGTTATTATTGTAACGTCAATACACGACACACTTTTTGGAAGGAGAACAACCCATGAAGAAACTCAGCAAACTTTTGGCATTGGTTCTGACTCTTTGCATGATCCTCTCCGTGAGCGCCTTCGCCAGCGGCGAAGCATCCGGCGAGGCATCTGCAGAGGCCGAGGAGACCGTTGCCATCACCATCCCTGAGACGGCTATCACTGTGGACGTATCCCAGCTCACCGCCTCCGACTACGCCTACCTGACCAACTACTCCAACCGTGACGACAGTGGCAACATCTATATTGGCACTGACATCACCGAGGCGGATCAGGCTGTGGTGCTGGACGAGACCGTCACCGGCGCTGGCTACACTGCGGTGTATGTCCACGGCGAGGACGCTTCCGCCACCATCACCGGCGTTGAGGTCGCCATCGACGACACCGACGGCCTGCTGGCCAGCGACTTCAGCGGTCAGGGCACTGCCGTTGTTGCCTATGACGGCGCTTTCGTCACCATCGAGGGCCTGACCTACTACTCCGAAGGCTTTGAGCGCACCCTGGGTGTGGTTTCCCAGAACGCCAACATCGTCATCAAGGACAGCGACATCACCGTTATGGGCGCTGACCCCCTGACCGAGGCTTGGGAAGGCTATCACAGCAGCGCTGACCAGAACGCCATGATCTCTCCCCCCTGGCCTCTGGGCATCACCGGCGGTGGCCGCGTGGTCAACATGATCGGTGAGAACCCCACCCTGACCATCATTGATTCCACCCTGGTTGCCGGCGAGACCTGGGGCATCCTCTCCACCGATGCTGGCTCCAACATGATCATCAATGTTGTGGACACCGAGCTGACCTCTCTGTCTGAGAGCGAAGGCGGCTCTGATTCCGGCTGGCGCATCTTCGGCTATGACGAGGACGCCTATGGCTCCGCTTACGGCGCTTACTACATCGGCAGCCCCACCCAGTATTACTATGGCGCAACCTTCAACGGCGTGACCTATGCCGCTATCATCACCGGCGCCAATGAGGGCCACTACGCTTCCTCCAACGGCACCATCGACCTGTATGACGCCAACGGCAATCTCATCGAGACCGTCGTGGGCGAGGGCAACGTGACCACCATCAACGCCGTGTTCGGCTTCATGCAGCACAACAGCCTTGAGGGTCTTTACATTGAGGACGGCACCGTCATCAACGCGGAAGAGGCCGCTATCCTCTACAAGGCTTCCGACGGCGCTTACTACTTCGACGAGGCCGAGCTGAACGTCACCTCCGGCATCCTGATTCAGATGATGGACAACGACGACGACTCTCGTATCGGCGGCAGCCCCATGTCCGCTGAGACCGGCTTCGACGAAAACTACAGCGACAGCAAGATCTCCTCTACTGGCGAGGGCTTCCCCGGCCTGGGCTTTGATTACACCTCCGGCACCGGCGGCAACACCGTTACCGCTACCTTCACCAACGGCGATTACGTTGGCGACATCCTCAACGGCACCGGCTATTATGGCCAGTCCGGCGACAACCTGACCGTCACCATCGGTGAGGGCGCTACCCTGACCGGCGACATCGCGCTGACCTCCACCATCAAGGGCGTAGCCTACAGTGAAGAGGCCATCGAGGGCATCGAGTACTATGGCGACGACATCGCCTACCTCCTGGTAGACGCGGAAGGCAACGTGACCGACGACGCGGCTGAGGCTGCTTATATCCAGATCACCGACTACACCATCAACGAGTACTTCCTGCAGGGCCATGTTCAGAACATCGTTTATTATAACGGCGCTTCCACCGCTGCTGTGGTTGTTGAGGCCGACGGTGTTTGGACTGTCGCTGAGGAGTCCCTGATCACCAGCCTGACCATTGCCGAGGGCGCTACCGTTTACGGCGCGCTGACCGAGAACGCGGACGGCACCCTGACCCTGACTCCCTCTGAGGAAGCTATCCCCGCCGGTGAGTACGGCGGCACTCTCGAAGCTGTTGGCGGCGGCACCAATGTCGGCGGCGGCGTGACTGACGACGGCACCCTGGACGTGGGCGCTGCTGCGGACGCGATGGCCGAGCAGCAGGGCGCGACTGACGCCGCTTCCGGCGAGGCTTCCGGTGAAGCTACTGCCGAGGCCGCTGACGCTGGCGAAGTCACCTGGGCTGACTATCAGGCTTACCTGATCGAGGCCGCCGGCGGCAACGCCCCCGACCTGGACGAGTTCACCGAGCAGGTCATGGCCCTGGAGTCCTGGGACGACATCGACGAGTCCACCAGCCCCTGGGATCAGATGTTCACCACCGTGGGCATCAGCACCTGGAATGACTTCGTAGCTGCCGGCGGCGCTGGCGCTGCCAGCATCGTCGAGGGCGCGATGGGCTGATCGGCACCTGACCCCAGATACCTGTTACAAAGCAATAAAAAATACCGAGGGGCCTGGCTCCTCGGTATTTTTCTGTTCATCCGCGGCATAGGCGAGCGGACGCCTTCCTTTGCCAAGCCCTGGCAGCGCGCAGCCCTTCTCTTATGACAGCGTGCGGACATCCACGCGTCTGCGGCCTCTCCTCAGCCCGCAGGCATCTCTCCGTTGCCTGAGGGCTTGAGGATTTCTCCCTGAGAAGCTCCTGCCTGGCGGCGTTCTGGCCTTATGGACCCATCCTCATTATTCAAACAGTTCGCCCCTTGCAGGACGACTCATCGCACGCACCTGGGGCTGTTTTCTTCCTTTTGCAGTGTGGTCTCTCTCCACTGCCTGGGCCGATTTTTCCTCTTTGCAGAGCCATCCCCTCTTTCCCGCTTGCAACGGCGCCCTCTCCTTCGCGCAAAAACAAAATCAGGGCTGTATCGAACACATCATGGTTCGACACAGCCCTGATATTTTACGGTGTCTGCCCTGAGGCAGATTACACCAGCTCTATAACGGCCATCTCGGCGGCGTCGCCGCGGCGAGTGCCGATGCGAGTAATGCGGACATAGCCGCCCTCGCGATCCGCGTATTTGACGGACAGCTCGTCAAACACCTTCTTGGCTACATCCTCACGGGTCAGGAAGCGCAGCGCCTGCCGGTAATTGGCCAGGCCCTTCTTCTTCCCCAGGGTTATCATTTTCTCGGCCAGGGGACGAATCTCCTTGGCCCGCGTGACCGTCGTCTCCATGCGCCCTGTATCCAGCAGATCCGTCACCTGCTGGCGCAGCATGGCCATACGGGCAGCCGTGGGCTTGCCGAGCTTGCGTGTTCCAGGCATTTTCGTTTACCTCCAAAAAAGAGTGTTCGTTTTGCGGTTAGTTGGACTTGCCGCTGTTGGCGCTGCCTTCCTCCTCGCTGGCCAGGGACAGACCCATAATCGCCAGCTTTTGGATGACCTCCTCCAGACTCTTCCGGCCCAGGTTGCGAACCTTGATCATTTCGTTCTGCGTCTTGGATACCAAGTCCTCCACCGTATTGATATTCGCGCGTTTCAAGCAGTTGAAGCTGCGCACGGACAGGTCAAGCTCCTCAATGGTCATTTCCATGATCTTGTCCTTGACCGTCTCGGTCTTTTCCACCACTGTGGAACCCATGTTCATGGCCTGGGACAGGTCAGTGAACAGGGTGAAGTGGTCGCACAAAATCTTCGCGCCCAGGGACACGGCGTCCCGCGGGGAAATGGTCTTGTCCGTCCAGACCTCCAGCGTCAGCTTGTCATAGTCCGTCTGATTGCCAACACGAGTGTTCTCCACCGCGTAGTTCACCTTCAGGACAGGGGTGTAAATGGAATCAATGGGGATAACGCCCGCCACGGCCCGCAGGGGCTTATTCTTCTCCGCAGGCACATAGCCCCGGCCATGGGAAATGGTCATTTCCATGGACAGCGTCGCGTCCGGCCCCAGCGTCGCAATGTGCAGTTCGGGATTGAGGATCTCCACCTCACCGTCAGCCTTGATGTCTCCAGCCGTCACCTCGCAGGGCCCCACTGCCTCTATATAGACGGTTTTAGGGCCTTCCCGATGGAGGCGGGCGATTAACGTCTTGATGTTCAGGACGATCTCCGTCACATCCTCCTTCACGCCGGGGATTGTGGTGAACTCATGCTGGACGCCGGCAATCTTAATGGTCGTAACAGCGGTGCCAGGCAGGGAGCTGAGCAGCACCCTGCGCAGGGAATTGCCCAGCGTGGTGCCGTAGCCACGCTCCAACGGCTCAACGATAAACTTGCCATAGCTCTCATCGGCCGGGTTTTCCACACACTCGATGCGCGGCTTCTCAATCTCTATCATGTGTTCATACCCTCCTTCAAATTTGTACGCCAAAAGGCGTTGCGCGAGTACAGCCTACCAACTTGTGAGGGTCTTACTTGGAGTACAGCTCGACGATGAGGAGTTCGTCCACCTCATAATCAATATCGTCCCGTGCGGGCATGGCCGTGACCTTACCCAGAAGGGCGTTTTTATCCCGATCAAGCCACTTGGGAGTCGCGGTGAAGCTCTCCTCCTCTTTCATGGTCTTGAAGCGAGTGTTGCTGCTGCTCTTCTCACTGACAGCGATGATGTCGCCCACCTTTACGAGGTAGGAGGGGATGTCCACCCGCTTGCCGTTGACGGTGTAATGACCGTGACTGACGAGCTGGCGGGCCTCCCGGCGGGTGGAGGCGAAGCCCAGGCGGAAAACTACGTTGTCCAGGCGACGTTCCACCAGGGTCAGCAGGTTTTCACCGGTTTTACCGGGCATTTTGGTAGCCTTTTCGTAGTACATACGGAACTGCTTTTCCAGAATACCATAAATGAATTTGACCTTCTGCTTCTCATTGAGCTGCATGGCGTACTCGGACTTTTTCGTCCGCTTCTGGGCGCCGGGGTTGCGGTTGGAGGTCTTGGAATAGCCCATGACCGCCGGGGAAATGCCCAGGGTACGGCAGCGCTTGAGAACAGGCTGCATATTTCTAGCCATAGTAACCTTTCCTCCTTTCCGTCAGACGCGGCGGCGCTTCGGCGGGCGGCATCCATTGTGGGGGATGGGCGTCACGTCCTTGATCATCGTGACCTCCAGACCGGCGGTCTGCAGGGCGCGGATGGCGGCCTCACGACCGCTGCCGGGTCCCTTCACAAACACTTCAACGGTCTTCAGGCCATGCTCCATAGCGGCGCGGGCTGCGGTCTCCGCAGCGGTGGACGCGGCAAAGGGGGTGGATTTCCGGCTTCCTCTGAAGCCCATTCCACCGGCGCTGGCCCAGCTAATCGCGTTGCCCTGGGTGTCCGTGACAGTCACCATGGTGTTATTGAAGGAAGAGCTGATATGCACCTGACCCTTTTCAATATTTTTCCGTTCCCGGCGGCGGGTACGAACCTTCTTGCCCTTTTGAGCGGTTGCCATTTATCTCTTCCCTCCCTTACTTTTTCTTGTTGGCGATAGTGCGCTTGGGTCCCTTGCGGGTGCGGGCGTTTGTCTTCGTCCGCTGGCCACGAACGGGCAGGCCCTTGCGGTGGCGGGTGCCACGGTAGGAGCCGATCTCCATCAGGCGCTTAATGTCCAGAGCGTTCTGGCGGCGCAGGTCGCCCTCCACAACGTACTCCTTGTCGATGCACTCGCGGAGCTTAGCCTCTTCCGCTTCGGTGAGATCCTTCACGCGGGTGTCCGGGTTGATCCCGGTCTCTTCCAGTATTTTCTTTGCAGATGTCCTGCCAATGCCGTAGACATAGGTCAAGCCTATCTCCACACGCTTGTCCTTGGGCAGGTCAACGCCGGCGATTCGTGCCATCTTTCGCAATCAATCCTTTCTTGAAGATAGGCTGTCAGCCTTGTCTCTGCTTATGCTTCGGGTTGGGGCAAATGACCATAACCCGGCCATGGCGCTTAATGACCTTGCATTTCTCGCACATGGGCTTGACACTGGGCCTAACTTTCATTTGATAAGCCTCCTTTTATCTCAGGCAAGTTGTGTTTTGTTTACTTCGTGCGCCAGGTGATGCGTCCCCTGGTCAGGTCATAGGGCGACATCTGCACTGTGACCTTATCTCCCGGAAGGATGCGGATAAAATTCATCCGCAGCTTGCCGGAAATATGGGCCAGGATGATATGGCCTCCGCCGATGTCAACCTGGAACATGGTGTTTGGCAGCGCCTCCACCACAGTGCCCTCCAGCTCGATAACGTCATCTTTCGCCAAGAAGCTCTCCCTCCTTCGCCGCGGTCTGGGCGACCGCCTGTGCTAATGTTGTCCTGATGTCCCTGTCCGTCTCCGGCGGGGTATCGCTCTGCCGAACCAGGCGAACGTGCTTGGGGCTTTTTTTCTTCGGCTCGGCCAAAGACCGTCCCCTGCCGTCACACAGCAGCAGCCGGTCGGCCTGACAGCCAACGACCATAAACAGCTTTCCCTCATCATGTCCAGCCAGGGACGCCACAATGTCGTAGGGCATGGGCCGCTTCATTCACAAATCCTCCCCATAGGTAAGGATCTCCGGCTCTCCGTCGGTGATGAGGATGGTATTTTCATAGTGGGCAGACAGCTTGCCGTCCAGGGTCTTGACCGTCCAGCCGTCCTTCATGACCTTGACCTCCCACGTTCCCTGCGTCACCATTGGCTCCACCGCGATGGTCATGTTTCTGACCAGCTTGGGGCCGTGACCTGCAGGGCCGAAGTTCGGTACCTCTGGCGCTTCGTGCATTTCGCTCCCTACGCCGTGACCCACATATTCCCGGACGACCCCGAAGCCATTCTTCTCAACATATGTCTGAACGGCGTGGGATATGTCGCCCACATGATTGCCCGCACGGGCCTGGGCGATCCCCTCGAAAAAGCTCTGGCGAGTAACTGCGATGAGGCGCTTTGCCTCCTCGCTGCCTTCCCCTGCGATATAGGTTCCGGCGCAGTCGCCCACATAGCCCTTCCAGGTGGCCCCCACGTCTACGGAGACGATGTCGCCTTCCTTCAGACGCCGATGGCCGGGGATGCCGTGTATCACCTCATCGTTCACAGACAGGCACACGCTGGCGGGAAATCCGCCATACCCCAGAAAGGTGGGGATCGCGCCGCTCTTTTCAATGAAGTGACGGACTTCTCGGTCGATCTGAGCCGTCGTCACGCCGGGGGCAACCATTTCCCGTGCAACCGTACGGGCAGCCGCGGTAATTCTCCCGGCCTGACGCATTAGCTCGATCTCCCGTGGGGATTTGACGATAATACTGCTCATATCCCTAAAGCCTTATATATCTCCGCCGTGGTAGCCTGGATGGTGGGCTGATTGGCCACGGTTTTGAGCTTGCCGCGCTGCTGATAGAACGCGATGAGAGGCTCTGTCTGCTTGTGATAGGTATCCAGACGGTTTTTCACTGTCTCCGGCGCGTCGTCCGCCCGGATGGTCAGCGCGCCGCCGCACTGGTCGCAGACGCCCTCCTGCTTGGGCGGATTGTTCACCACATGGTAGGAGGCGCCGCAGGCCGGGCAGGTGCGCCGACCGCTCATACGCTCCACGATGGTGTCGTCATCCACCTCCAGATCAACCGCATAGTCGATCTCAACGCCCTGCTCCTCCATGGCCTCCGCCTGGGGGATGGTGCGGGGCACGCCGTCCAGGATATAGCCCTTGGCGCACTCCGGTCCCTGAAGGGCCTCCGCAATAATGCCGATGATTACATCATCCGGCACCAGCGCCCCCGCGTCCATATAGGACTTGGCCTTCAGGCCGATGGGAGTTCCCGCCTTCACGGCGGCCCGCAGGATGTTTCCGGTGGAAATAGTGGGTACGTCCAGCTTCTTCGCAAGAATCTCCGCCTGTGTACCCTTTCCGGCGCCGGGGGCGCCGAGCATGATAAGCTTCATTGTATCCAGCCCCTCCTTAGTCCAGGAAGCCCTTGTAGTGACGCATAAGCATCTGGGATTCCAGGGTCTGAACGGTCTCCAGGGCCACGCCTACCACGATGATGATGGAAGTGCCGCCAAGGGAGATGCCAATGTTCTGTGCCACGTCGGAGTAAATGCTGATGACATAGGGCGCCGCCGCGATAATGCACAGATACAGGCTGCCGAAGAGGGTGATCTTGTTCAGCACGCGCTGGATATATTCGCTGGTGGGCTTGCCCGGACGGATGCCGGGGATGAACCCGCCGTTCTTGCGAAGGTTGTTGCTGATCTCGATGGGGTTGAACTGGATGGTGCTGTAGAAATATCCAAAGAACACGATCAGCAGGGCATAGCAGATGACGTAAAGCCAGGTGTTCGTCTGGGAGATATAGTAGGCAAAGGTACCCGACTCCAGGGTGCTGCCCTTCACGAGCTGCACAATCGTGGCCGGAAGGCTCACGATGGACTGGGCGAAGATGATGGGCATAACGCCGGACATATTCACCTTCATGGGCAGATGGGTGCTTTGGCCGCCGTACATCTTCCGGCCCACCACCCGCTTGGAGTACTGCACCGGGATGCGCCGCTCCGCGTCGTTCACGAACACGATCAGCACAATCATGGCCAGGAAGCCGATGACGACCAGGAGCAGAGCCCACCAGGTCAGGCTGCCGGAGCTGAGGTTGGAGAAGCTGGTGATGGCCGCCGAGGGGAACCGGCTGACGATGCTGGCGAACAGGATGATGGAGATGCCGTTTCCGATGCCGAACTCGGTGATCTGCTCACCCAGCCACATGATCAGGGCGGAACCGGCGGTGAAGGTGACAACGATGACGATAGCCGCCCAGATGGTGCCGCCGTCAGCGGTCAGCAGGCTGTTGTTCTTGATGAGCATATAGTAGGCAAAGCCCTGAAGCAGGCCGATGCCCACGGTGACGTAACGGGTGATGGAGGCGATCTTCTTGCGTCCGTCCTCGCCCTGATCCTTGCTCATGCGCTCCAGGGCGGGGATGGCCACGCAAAGGAGCTGCATGATGATGGATGCGTTAATGTAGGGCTGAATGGACAGCGCGAAGATGGTCGCAGAGGAGAAGGCACCGCCGCTCATGACGTTGTACAGGCCCAGCACCGTGTTTTCCAGGGAGGTGAAATACTCCTGGAGGTAGGTAACGTTTACGTAAGGCACCGGGACGGCGTTGCCCAGTCTGTACAGAAGCACAATGAACAGGGTGAAGAGGATTTTCTTGCGAATCTCCTCTATCTTCCATGCGTTTGCAAATGTTTTTAACACTTACACCACCTCAGCCTTTCCGCCTGCGGCCTCAATCTTTTCTTTGGCAGTCGCGGAAAAGGCCTTGGCTCGAACCGTCAGCTTTTTTGTGATGTCTCCACTGCCCAAAATCTTCACGCCGTACTGGCATTTGGACAGCACCCCGGTATCCAGCAGAACCTGGGCGTCGATCTCAGCGCCGTCCTCAAAACGGTCGTTGAGAACGCCTACGTTCACGCTCTCCAGGGGTTTGGCGAAAATGTTGTTGAATCCACGCTTGGGGATGCGCCGGGCCAGAGGCATCTGGCCGCCCTCGAAGCCAACGCGCACACCGCCGCCGCTGCGGGCCTTCTGGCCCTTGTGGCCGCGCCCTGCGGTCTTGCCGTTGCCGGTGGCATAGCCACGGCCCTTGCGCCAGGCCTTTTTGCGGCTGCCAGGCGCGGGAGATAGCTCATGAATTTCCATTGCTGTCCCTCCTCTTATTCTTCTGTGACCTTCACAAGATAGCCGATCTGGGCGATCTTGCCGCGGGTCTGGGGGTTGTCGGGCTGCACGGTGGACTGGCCGATCCGATGCAAACCCAGGGACGCGGCAGTGGCGATATGCTTGTCGTTTCTGCCGTTCAGGCTCTTAACGAGCTGGATCTTCAGTTTCTTTTCCATGTCCGCGCCTCCTTTAACCCAGTATCTCGCCGGGGGTCTTGCCGCGGACAGCAGCCACCTGCTCCACATTGCGCAGGCTCTGCAGACCCTGCATGGTAGCGGCCACTACGTTGCCGGGGTTATTGCTGCGCAGGCACTTGGCACGGATGTCCGTGATGCCGGCGGCCTCTGCCACAGCACGCACCGCAGTGCCGGCGATGATGCCGGTACCGGGAGCAGCGGGCATGAGAAGCACTCGTCCGGCGCCGAAGGAGCCGATCACCTCATGGGGAATAGTGCTGCCGGTAATGGTGATGGTGACGATGTTCTTCTTCGCATCCTCCAGGCCCTTACGGATGGCCTCGGAGACCTCGTTGGCCTTGCCAGTGCCGAAGCCGACCCGGCCCTTGCCGTCGCCCACGACACACAGCGCCGCGAACCGGGCGATACGACCGCCCTTGACCGTTTTGGCCACACGGTTGAGGGAAACTACTTTTTCTATATACTCAGGAGCGTCCTGCTCCTCCTTGCGGCGGGGACGCCGATCGTTCTGATAAGCCATTTCGTTTCCTCCTCCCTTAGAATTTCAGGCCGCCCTCGCGGGCGCCTTCGGCCAGGGCCTGCACACGGCCATGGTATACATATCCGCCTCGGTCGAACACGACGGTGTCGATGCCCTTTGCCAGGGCGCGCTCGGCCACCATCTGACCCACCTTGCGGGCGGCCTCCTGATTGGAGCCGGGGCCTTCAAAGTCCTTTTCGTTGCTGGCCGCCGCCGCCAGGGTGACGCCGGCCACGTCGTCGATGACCTGGGCATAAATGTGTTTTTCGCTGCGGAACACGCACAGACGGGGACGCTGGGGCGTGCCGCTGATCTTAAACCGCAGACGATAATGGCGTCTGTCACGCTTTCCTTTCGTATCGGGTCTTGAAACCATTTAGCACACCTCCTTATTTCGCGCCGGTCTTGCCTTCCTTGTGGATGAGAACCTCGTCGGCGTACTTGATGCCCTTGCCCTTATAGGGTTCCGGCGGACGCTTGGCGCGAACCTCAGCCGCAAACTGGCCGACCTTCTGTTTATCAATGCCCTTGACGATGACCTGGTTTGGGTTGGGAACCTCGGTGGTGATGTCATCCGTATCGGGGACAGTCACCTGATGGCTGTAGCCCAGGTTCATGACCAGGTTCTTGCCTTCCTTTGCGGCGCGGTAGCCCACGCCGTTAATCTCCAGGGTCTTGGAGAAACCCTCGGTCACGCCCACCACCATATTGTGGATCAGGCTGCGGGTCAGACCGTGAAGAGAGCGGTTCAACGCCTCGTCATTGGGGCGGGACACGGTGACGACACCGCCGTCCACCTTGACCTCCATCAGCGGAGAGACCGTCTGGGTCAACTCCCCCTTGGGGCCTTTTACATGAATTTCATTGCCGCTGCCAACCGTCACCGTAACGCCGGCGGGGATGGCAATGGGCGCTCTGCCAATTCTCGACATATCCTTACCTCCTTCTTACCATACGAACGCAAGGACCTCACCGCCGACATGGAGCTTGCGGGCTTCCTTGTCGGTCATAACGCCCTTGGAGGTGGATATGATGGCGATGCCCAGGCCGCGAAGGACGCGGGGCAGCTCATCGGCCCCGGCGTAAACCCGGAGGCCAGGCTTGGAAACCCGGCGCAGGCCGGTGATGGCCTTTTCCTTGCCGGGGAGATACTTCAGGGTGATGCGAATAACGCCCTGAGTTCCGTCGTCCACCAGTTGAAAGCCTTTGATGTACCCCTCACGGAGCAGAATCTCGGCGATGGACTTCTTCATTTTGGACGCGGGGACGTCCACGGTTTCATGCTTGGCCGTTCCGGCGTTGCGGATGCGGGTAAGCATATCTGCGATGGGATCTGTGATCTGCATGGAGTTCCTCCTTCATTCAGAGTTACCGCTTGCGCGGTGTGCCCATGAGGTTCCGAGTCAATACGCGATTGTCCACGGCCTTTCATGGGAAAATCACATTCAAAATTAAATCTTTCGTCTCGTCCCCCGGCCCCTATCAGGGCCGGGAATGAGACGGTGCCTGGCCGTGATTGGCCAGGAAGCTTGCTTCGCAGGGAAATCGTTGTCAGCCTAAGCCGCGGAGCCGACGCTGTGCTGAAGCACTGCGAGGCGGCAAGGCGACGCCTGGCGGCGATTTACCAAGAAGCCTTTCTCACGCCGGGGATCTGGCCCTTATAAGCCAGGTTGCGGAAGCAGATACGGCAGATGCCGTAGTCCCGCAGATAGGCGTGGGGACGGCCACAAATCTTGCAGCGGTTATACTTCCGGGTGGAATACTTGGCCGGAGCCTGCTGCTTGAGCTTCATAGAAAGTTTTGCCATAACGAACAGTCTCCTTTCATCAACCGGCGAAGGGAGCGCCCATGAGCCGCAAAAACTCTCTGGCCTCCTCGTCGGTCTTGGCAGTGGTGCAGATGGCAATGTTCATGCCACGCAGCTTTTCAATCTTATCATAGTCGATTTCCGGGAAGATGATCTGCTCCTTCAGGCCCAGGGAATAGTTGCCGCGGCCGTCGAAGGCGTCCGGGCTGATGCCACGGAAGTCACGGACACGGGGCAGGGCCACGTTGAACAGACGGTCGAGAAACTCCCACATTCTGTCCTGGCGCAGCGTCACCTTCACGCCCACCTTCTGGCCCTCGCGGAGCTTGAAGTTAGCGATGGACTTCTTGGCGGTGGTAGCCACGGCCTTCTGGCCGGTCAGGGCGCTGATCTCCTTGATGACGTTATCAAGGGCCTTGGCGTTATCCTTGCAGTCACCGCAGCCGACGGACACCACGATCTTGTCCAGGCGGGGGATCTGCATGGGGGATTTATACTGGAATTTCTCCATCAGGGCAGGAGCGACCTCTTTGGTGTACATTTCTTTCAGTCTGGCCATTGCTTCCTACCTCCTTACACAGCCGCGCCGCATTTTTTGCAGACGCGGGAACGCTTGCCGTCCGCCTGCACGGCGTGGCCCACACGGGTGGCCTTGCCGCACTTGGGGCAGACAAGCTGCACTTTGCTGACATAGATGGGCGTCTCGATTTTGATGATGCCGCCCTCTTCACGCTGGTTGCGGGGCTTCTGGTGGCGGCTGGCGACGTTCACGCCGGCCACGATGACCTTTCCGCCCTTGGGGTCAGCGCTCAGAACCTTGCCCTGCTTGCCCTTGTCCTTGCCGGACAGGACGACAACAGTATCGTCTTTGCGAATTTCCATGCTGACCGCCTCCTTATATTACTTCCGGAGCCAGGGACAGGATCTTCATGTAATCCTTGTCGCGAAGCTCACGGGCCACCGGCCCGAAGATACGGGTGCCGGCGGGGCTGCCGTCCTCACGAATCAGGACGGCAGCATTCTCGTCGAAGCGAACGTAGGTGCCGTCGGCACGGCGCACGCCCCTGGCGGAGCGGACGATAACGGCCTTGACCACGTCGCCCTTCTTCACCGTGCCGCCGGGAGCGGCCTTGCGCACGGACGCAACGACCACGTCGCCGATGTTGCCGTATTTGCGCTTGGATCCGCCCAACACGCGGATGGTTTTGATCTCCTTGGCGCCGGTGTTGTCGGCTACCTTGAGATAGGATTCTGCCTGGATCATATCGACGCCTCCTTACTTTGCTTTCTCGATGATCTCGACCACGCGCCAGCGCTTGTCCTTGGACAGGGGGCGGGTCTCCATCACGCGCACGCGGTCGCCCACACCGCACTCATTGTTCTCGTCATGGGCCTTGAGCCGATAGGTACGGCCAATAATCTTTTTATAACGCTTGTGGGCCACCCGATCCTCCACGATGACGACCACGGTCTTGTCCATCTTGTCGGACACGACCTTACCCACGCGGGTCTTGCGGGTGGTAGTTCTAACCTCACTCATCTATTAAGCCTCCTTCTTCTCGCGGATGACGGTCTTCACCCTGGCGATGTCCCGCCGCACGGCGGGGATCTTCTGGGGGTTGTCAAGCTGGTTGGTGGCGTGCTGCATACGGAGCATGAAAAGGTCTTTTTTCAGCTCGGTCAGCTTCCCCTCCAGCTCATCCACGGAAAGGGAGCGAATTTCTTCAGCCTTCATCTGCTTCGCCTCCATTTTCCTCTGCTCCGGCGTCCTCACGGGCAATAAATTTTGTCTTGCAGGGCAGCTTGTGGCTGGCAAGACGCACAGCCTCGCGGGCCGTAGCCTCGTCCACACCGGCAATTTCAAACAGCACCCGGCCCGGCTTTACCACGGCCACCCAGAACTCCGGGGAGCCTTTGCCGGAACCCATACGGGTCTCAGCCGGCTTTTTTGTAACGGGCTTGTCGGGGAAAATCTTGATCCAGACCTTACCGCCACGCTTCATGTAACGGTTCATGGCCACACGGGCGGCCTCGATCTGGTTCGCGGTGATCCAGCAGGGCTCTGTGGCGACCATGCCGTAATCCCCATAGGCCAGGAAATTGCCGCGGGTGGCCTTGCCGCGCATACGACCGCGCTGGACGCGGCGGTATTTAACACGCTTGGGCATCAGCATTATGCGTCGCCTCCTTCCTTGGGTGCGGGGGCGGGAGCCGCCTGGCGGGGAGCCGCAGGCCGGTTGTCCCGGTTGTCTCTGTTGTAGCCGCCCTGGCGGTTATCACGGTTGTAGCCGCCCTGGCGATTGTCGCGGTTATAGCCGCCCTGGCCGCCGCGATTGTCGCGGTTATAGCCGCCCTGACCGCCGCGGTTGTCGCGGTTGTAGCCGCCGCGTCCGCCGCGTCCGCCCCGGTTATCCCGACGGTCGCGCCGACGGTTGTCGTCCCGGCGGGACATATCCATCACGCGGGGGCTGGTGCGCAGAGTGGTGGTCAGAATCTCACCCTTGTAGATCCAGACCTTCACGCCGACGCGGCCATAGGTGGTGGCGGCTTCGGCGAAGCCGTAGTCGATGTCGGCACGGATGGTCTGCAGGGGGATGGTACCCTCGTGGTAGCTCTCCGTGCGGGCGATCTCAGCGCCGCCCAGACGACCGCTGCACATGATTTTGATGCCCTTGGCGCCCATACGCATGGCGCGGCCAATGGCGTTTTTCATGGCCCGGCGGAAGCCGATGCGCTTTTCAAGCTGGGCGGCGATGTTCTCCGCCACGAGCTGGGCGTTGGTGTCCGGGGTGCGAACCTCCACGATGGAGAGCGCCACGGGCTTTCCGATCATCTTTTCCACTTCCTGACGGATGCGCTCGATCTCAGCGCCGCCCTTGCCGATGACCACGCCCGGACGGGCGCAGTGAATGAAGATGCGAACCTTGGCGCTGTCACGCTCGATCTCGATGGTGGGGATGCCGGCGGAATAGAGAATCTTCTTCAGGTAGGTGCGGATCTTATAGTCCTCCACCACCAGGTCGCCCACCTTGTCAGGCCGGGCATACCAGCGGGAGTCCCAGTCTTTGATTACGCCCACGCGCATACCGTGGGGATGAACCTTCTGTCCCATATTCTGTCTGCCTCCTCCCTTATTCCTTCTCAGCCACGGTCAGTGTGATGTGGCTGGTGCGCTTGTTGATACGGTACATACGGCCATGAGCGCGGGGCTGACCCCGCTTCAGGATGGGGCCGGCGGTGGCGATGCACTCGGTAATCACCAGGTTGTCGGGATCCATCTCGAAATTGTTCTCCGCATTGGCGCAGGCGCTCTTGAGCAGCTTCAGCAGCGGCTCACTGGCGGCCTTCGGCGTATTGCGCAGGATGGCCTCGGCATAGTGGGTGTCCTTGCCCTTAATCAGCTCGCAGACGATCTGCACCTTGCGGGGAGATATGCGGATATATTTTGCTTTCGCTGTCGCTTCCATTGTTCCTCCCCCTTATTTGGTCTTGCTGCCCGCGTGACCACGGAAGGTGCGCGTGGGAGCAAACTCGCCCAGCTTGTGGCCTACCATGTCCTCGGTGATATACACGGGAACGTGGCGGCGACCGTCGTGGACGGCGATGGTGTGTCCGACGAAGGAGGGGAAAATGGTGGAAGCGCGGCTCCAGGTCTTCAGCACTTTCTTTTCGCCCGCCTTGTTCAGCTCGTCCACCCGCTTCAGCAGCTCAGGTGCGGCATACGGGCCTTTCTTAATGCTTCTGCTCATGTTCTTCCCTCCTTATTTGGCGTTGCGGCGCTTGACGATGAACTTATCAGACTGGTTCTTCTTCTTGCGCGTCTTATAGCCCAGGGTCGGCTTGCCCCAGGGAGTCACAGGGCCGGGACGACCGACGGGGGCCTTACCCTCGCCGCCGCCGTGGGGGTGATCCACAGGGTTCATAACGGAGCCGCGGACGGTGGGCCGCCAGCCCATGTGACGGCGGCGTCCGGCCTTGCCGATGGAAACGTTGGCGTGGTCGGGGTTACCCACGGAGCCGATGGTGGCCTTGCACTCCAGGCGGATCTTACGCATCTCGCCGGAGGGAAGACGGACGGTTCCCATGGAACCCTCCTTGGCCATAAGCTGGGCGGCGTTGCCGGCGCTGCGCACAAGCTGCGCGCCCTTGCCGGGATACATCTCGATGTTGTGGATAACGGTACCCACGGGGATGTTGGCCAGCGGCAGGCAGTTGCCGGGCTTGATGTCCGCATTGGGGCCGGACTCCACGGTATCTCCGGCCTTCAGACCGGCGGGAGCCAGGATATAGGTCTTCTGCCCGTCGGCATACTGGGTCAGGGCGATGAAGGCGGAGCGGTTGGGGTCGTACTCCAGACGCAGAACGGTGGCGACTTCGCCCTCACGATTGCGCTTCCAGTCGATGACGCGGTATTTCTGTTTGTTGCCGCCGCCGTGATGGCGGACGGTGATCCGGCCATAGGAGTTGCGGCCGGCATTCTTCTTCAGGGCTTCCGTAAGGCTCCGCTCAGGGCGGGCGTGTTTGTCCACGCCCTCAAAGCCGGACACGGTCATGTGACGGCGAGACGGGGTTACGGGCTTATAGGTTTTGATAGCCATATCTCTTCTCTCCTCCCTTACGCCATGCCTTCGAAGATCTCGATGTTCTTCGAGTCGGCAGAGAGCTTTACGACGGCCTTTTTCCAGTTGGCGCTGCGGCCTTCGGGGAAGCGGCCCTGGCGGCGCTTTTTGCCCCGCATATGGGTGGTTGTGACCTTGATGACGGTCACGCCGAAGATCTCCTCCACAGCCTTCTTGATCTCGATCTTGTTGGCGTCCATCGCCACGCGGAAGGCGTATTTCTTGATGTCCAGGTCTTCCATGGACTGCTCGGTGATCACCGGGCTGATGATGATGTCATAGGCGGTCCTCATCAGGCGAACACCTCCTCAATTTTCTCAACGGCTGCTTTGTCCACCACAAGGGTGCCGCCGCACAGGATAGTATAGGGGGACAGGATGGTGGCGGTGGTGACGGTCACGCCCTTGATGTTCCGGGCGGATTTCAGAACCGTCTCATCCACGTCCTTTGTGACCACCAGGGCCTTGCCGGTGATGCCGGCGGTCTCCAGGAAGCTCACAAAGCTCTTGGTTTTGATCTCGTCCAAGTGCAGACCGTCCACCACGACGATGGCGCTGTCGGCAGCCTTGCTGGACAGAGCGCTCTTGAGCGCAAGACGCTTGGTCTTCTTGTTCAGGCGATAGCTGTAATCCCTGGGCTTGGGGGCGAAGGCCACGCCGCCGTGACGCCACTCAGGGGCGCCGGCATAGCCCGCGCGGGCCCGGCCTGTACCCTTCTGACGCCAGGGCTTTTTGGTGGTATAGGATACCTCGCCCTTGGTGAGGGTGCTTTGGGTACCCTGCCGCTGGTTGGCAAGGTAATTGACAACGCTGTCATGCAGCACAGGGCCATTCGGCTCGATGCCGAACACGGCCTCGGAGAGTTCGTACTCGCCGATCTGCTGGCCGGCCATATTGACCAATTTCGCTTTTGGCATATCGATCTCTCCTTTCTATTAGCGGCTGCGGGCGGAAGCCTTCTGGGGGTTGCGCCCGGAAGCCTTCTGCGGGTTGACGCTGACGGCGGTAGCCGCGTGCTTCTCCGCAATGGTCTTGACGGTGGACTTAATATAGACGATGCCGCCCTTGGGGCCAGGCACCGCGCCCCGGATCACGAGCATATTCAGCTCCGGGTCGACCTTTACCACGTCCAGGTTCTGGACTGTTACCTGCTCAACGCCCATGTGACCGGCGCCGATCTTGCCCTTGAAAATACGGGAGGGATCGGTGGATGAACCCATGGAACCGGCATGACGGTGAACAGGGCCGCCGCCGTGGCTTGTGGGGGTGCGCTGGGCGCCCCAGCGCTTGATAACGCCGGCGTAGCCCTTGCCTTTGCTGATGCCGGTGACGTCCACATGGTCGCCTTCGGCGAAGGTGTCCGCCGTGATCACGTCGCCCACGTTCATGGAAGCGGCGTCGTCCAGACGGAACTCGTGCAGGTGTTTTTTCGGCTCAACGCCGGCCTTGGACAGATGGCCCTGCTCCGGCTTGGTGAGCTTTTTCTCGGCAACGTCCTCGAAGCCGAGCTGGACGGCGTCATAGCCCTCCTTGTCGGCGGTCTTCTTCTGGGCCACCACGCAGGGACCCGCCTCGATGACCGTGACAGGAACGACCTTGCCCGTCTCGTCAAAGATCTGCGTCATGCCGACCTTTTTGCCGATAATGGCTTTCTTCATTGCTATTGCTTTCCTCCTTCGGTTATTGGTTGGGCGAACGGTAACGGCGTCCGCGCAACATGACCCGCCTGCCTGAAGATTGCAGGCTGTGGCTGAAATCCCCTTCCGGGGAGTCTAACTCCCCTTCCGGGGAATGGGACTAACTGAATTATAATGTGTCGATCAGAGTTTGATCTCGATCTCCACGCCTGCGGGCAACTCCAGACTCATCAGGGCCTCCACCGTCTTCTGGGTGGGGTTGAGAATGTCGATCAGCCGCTTGTGGGTGCGGCGCTCGAACTGCTCACGGCTGTCCTTATACTTGTGGACAGCGCGCAGGATTGTCACCACCTCTTTCTTGGTAGGCAGAGGGATGGGGCCGGAGACGGTCGCGTCAGTGCGTTTGGCTGTCTCCACGATGGTCTCTGCGGCCTTGTCGATGAGCTGATGGTCATAGGCCTTGAGACGGATGCGGATCATCTTGTTTGATGCCATTGCTTTTCCTCCATTTGTACGAGTTTTACGTGATTCCCGCACGGTCGCTGGCTTTTCTGTACACCGTTCCGTGCGTATCAGACTCTGTTCCAAAAAACATACCGGCTGCGCCGGTGTTTTACAGACGATATACGCGGTGACGAAAAAGCCGGTTCCGTCCGATTCCAGGGCGCTTCCGCCCCCGGACTGCTCCCCGGAAGTTACCGCCCGTCGGCGCAATCTCCCGGTTCAACGCATGGCGCAATTCTCCCGTCGAAGACGCGCCTTGAATAAAATAGCAAAAATCTCCCCTTCTGTCAAGGGGAGATTTTCAGAAATCTAAAATATTTTTCCAACTCTGTCCACGGCTCCGTGTGTCCCGTATTTTTGCCCCGCAAACCACCTTTACGTCTCGAATGGGTATGGCATCAGCTTGCTCAGCTTATAGCTGACATAGCGGCCCCCAGAGCGGGTGCAAAGGATCTCCATGTCGTCCTCTCCGGCAAATTCCTGCATGACCTGACGGCAGGCCCCGCAGGGCATACAATAGTTTTCCCCCTCCCCATAGACAGCCATGCGGACAAAATGGCGATAGCCCTCGCTGACCGCCTTGACGATGGCGGTGCGCTCCGCGCAGATGGTGGAGCCAAGGGCGCTGTTTTCCACGTTGCAGCCGGTGAAGACCGTGCCGTCGGCACATTCCAGCGCCGCCCCCACCGGGAAGCGGGAATAGGGTACATAGGCGTTTTTCGCCGCCTCGCGCGCCATGTTGAGAAGGTCTCGGTCTGTCATTTCACTCATCCCCCTTGTTCTTATTTTTGTTCCTCAACGGTTTCCTCTGTGTCGTCCGTCCTCAGGTCGATCGTCCAGTCCTGGAGGTTATAAAATACATTGTCCTGGGTCGGATTCAGGCCGGAGATCACGCCCCGATGATACAGCACCTCGCTCTTTTCAAAGCACACGACGGTGATGGGCGCGGTCTGGGCCAGATATTGATAATAAGCGGAGGCGGCCTCGTCTATCGTGTCCTCATCCGCGCCCAGAAATCCCGTCAGGTATCCGGCCAGATAGGAGTCCGACACGCCACCGTAGTTGATGGAGGCGCCGCTGTCCACCAGAACGCTAATGTCCCAGTCGTTGCAAAGCTTTACCTCGCCGTAGTACAGGTCGAAATTCCCCGCCCGCAGATTGGACACGAAATCCTCATAGTTCAACTCCCTCAGGTTCACCGTGAAGCCCACGCTGCGGAGCTGCTCCGCGATAAGGCGGGCGGCGGAGACCTTGGCGGCGCTGTCCGAGCAGACGATGAAGTTGATGGTGACGTCCTGACCGTTTATCTCCAGCGCCCCGTCCGCGTCCACATCCGAGGCCCCGGCGTTTTCCAGGGCGGTGCGGAAGCCATCCTCCGAAAAGGCCAGGTCGTCCGCCACGTCCGTTTGATACAGAGAGCTGTTGGGGTGGACGGGCAGGGTGGCCGCCACCGCCGCCCCCTGCATACAATCGGACACGATGGTGGCCCGATCCACCGCGTAGGTCATGGCCACCCGGAATCCGATCTGGCTGAAGACCTCGCTGGACATATTATAGCCCAGATAGTGCATATTGGAGGTGTCCACATACTTGGTGATGTTGGTGCTGGAATAGCCAAGGCTGGCCATGCCCGTGGGGTTATTGATGACCAGGTCGATATAGGAATCCTCAAAGGCCTGGAGAATATCCTCCGCCGCCGTGTATTCCTTTAAATATATGGTATCCACCGGCATTTCATCCGCCAGGGGATAGTCCGCGAACAGCTCCAGACGGCTCCCGTCCTCGCTGAACATATATGGCCCGGTGCCGGGAGGCAGCTCGTCATAGGCGGAGCCGTATTCGATACAGGGGATGTTCAGCAGCTCATAAAAGCGGTAGTTCGCCTCGTTCAGCGTGACGGTGAAGGTCTGGGAATCCGACGCGCCCACGCCGGTAACATGGGCGAAGCGATTGGCGTACCGGCTGCCGTAGGCCATGGCCTGGTTGATGGAGTATACCGCGTCATAGGCGGTCATCTCTCCCCCGTCGTGGAATTTGCGGGTGGTGTCCACGGTAAACGTCCAGGTAAGGCCGTCCTCCGTCGACCATGCAGTGATCAGGTTGGGGGAGGCGTTGAAATTCTCATCGGTGGAGACCAGGGTCTCATACACCAGCATTGCCACAACCTGGTTCCAGGCGCTGGTGGTCTCATAGGGGTTGAAGGAGGCGTCCGACACGCTGTTCAGGGAGAACACGTCGTCCGCCGCATAGGTCGTCACCAGGGCCTGACCGCCGCTGGAGCCGACGATGACCTCCGCTTCGTCTTCCGCGATCTCCGCCTGCTCCTCCTCCGTCAGGGTGAACACCCCGCAGCCCCCCAGACACAGCAGCAACGCCAGGGTCAGGGATAAAATTTTCAGCGTTTTCTTTTTCATGGTCTCCTATAGGGCGATGATATTGGCCTGAGAGCCTCTGGCGTTTCCCATGGAGCGATGGCTCCAGAAAAGCTCCGGCTGGCACATGGTACACTGGCCGGTCTGGCCGATATGCGCCGGCGCAAGGCCGAGCTGCCCCAGCCGCCGGGCCACCGCGCCGGGCAGGTCGACCCGGAATTTTCCCGGCTCCTGATCCGGGCGGAAAAGACCTTCTGTGTCCCCGCCCAGCATACGGCCCAGGGCCTCCGGCACCTCCGGCCCGGTCTGAAAGCAGCACTGCCGGATCCCCGGCCCGATGACGGCCCGGATGTTTTCCGGCCTGGCCCCCAGGAGGGTCATCTTCTCCACCACGCTCGCCATCATGTCCGCCGCCGTCCCCCGCCAGCCACAGTGGGCCGCGCCCACCACCTTCGCCACCGGGTCATGGAGCAGCAGGGGGGCGCAGTCGGCGGTGAAGATCACCAGGGGCAGGCCGGGTATATCCGTCACATAGCCGTCCACGCCGGGCCAGGAGGCGGACTGCCGCACAGAATGGGCGTCCTCCCGCCGCGCTATGCGAACCTCGCTGCCATGCACCTGCGGCCCGCAGACGAATCGACCGGTATCCAGCCCTACGGCCCGGCCAAAAATGGCCCAGTTTTTTTCTATATTTTCCAGGCTCTCACCCCGGCCGGAGCCGAGATTCAGACTCTCAAATATCCCGGTGCTGACGCCGCCGGGGCGGGTGGAAAACCCGTGGGGACAGGTCAGCAGCGGAGAGGTAATTACCTGCACTGCCGTATTCATGGGTACACCTTATTCGTTCCGGCCGCAGCATTCCTTGTATTTCAAGGGGCGGCTGCCGTCAGCCTTCCACTTGCCGCAGGGGCAGGGATCGTTCCGGCCCGGCTTTTTGGCCTTGCGCACCGGCTTCTTTTTCGCGGTGGCATCGCCGCCTACGTTGTTGGCATTGGCCTTGGCCACACCCTTGCGCTCCACGCTCTGCTCCTTCCGCACCCGGACGGTGAACAGGCGGCGCACCACCTCATGGCGGATGCCGGAGATCATGGCCTCAAACATCTCGAAGCCCTCCTGCTTATAGGCGTCCACAGGCTTGATGTTGCCATAGGCCCGCAGACCGATGCCACGGCGCAGGTCGTCCATGGCGTCGATGTGATCCATCCAGTATTCGTCCACCACCCGAAGCATGATGACCCGCTCCAGCTCCCGCATGAGCTTGGTGCCGTCGGGCATGAGGCCAAATTCCTCCTCCCGCCGGGCGTATACCTGGGCGGCGATGCCCTGGAGCTTGCCGGTTAGATCCTCCGCCGTCAGGGCGTGAAGTCCCTTTTCGGGGACGACGATCTGGCCCTTGGTCAGGAAGGTCTTGTAAAACGGCTCCAGAACCTCCTCAAGCTGGGCATCGCTCTCCGGGTGGCCCAGGGCGCCGAAGCCGCTGGACACCTCGGTCTGGATGACCTCCTTGATCATGCCTTGGATATACTCGCTCAGATCCTCCCCGTCCAGAACCTTCCGCCGCTCTTCGTAGATGATGTTCCGCTGGACGTTCATCACGTCGTCGTATTCCAGGGTGTTCTTCCGGGCCTGGAAGTTCCGGCTCTCCACGGTTTTCTGGGCCTGCTCAATGGCGTTGGAGACCATTTTGCTGTCGATGGGGGTGTCCTCTGTCACCCCAAGGGTCTCCATCATGTTCAGCACCCGCTCGGAGCCGAACAGGCGCATGACGTCGTCGGTCATGGCCACATAGAACCGGCTCTGACCGGGGTCGCCCTGGCGGCCCGAACGACCGCGGAGCTGGTTGTCCACCCGGCGGGCGTCGTGCCGCTCCGTGCCGATGATGAACAGGCCCCCAGCCTCGCGCACCTTCTCCGCCTCGGCGGAGGTCACTTCCTTATGGGCGGCCATGCGCTGGGCGAAAAGCTCCCGCGCAGCCAGGATGGTCTCATCCTCCGTGTCCGCGTAGCCGGTGGCCTCGGCGATGACGGATTCCTCATATCCGGCCTTTTTCAGATCCTGCCGGGCCAGATATTCCGCGTTGCCGCCCAGCATGATGTCCGTGCCGCGTCCGGCCATGTTGGTGGCGATGGTCACGGCCCCCAGCTTACCGGCCTGGGCCACGATCTCCGCCTCCTTTTCATGGTGCTTGGCGTTCAGCACGTTATGGGGGATGCCCTGCTTTTTCAGCAGGCCGGAGAGATACTCGCTCTTCTCGATGCTGACCGTACCCACCAGCACCGGCTGTCCCTTGGCGTGGCACTCCACGATCTGCTGGATGATGGCCCGGTTTTTCCCGGCCTCGTTTTTATACACCACGTCCGGGCTGTCGATACGGGCCACGGGCTTGTTGGTGGGGATCTCGATGATGTCCAGGTTATAGATGGAGGTAAATTCCTCCTCCTCCGTGACGGCGGTGCCGGTCATGCCGGAGAGCTTGTTATACAGGCGGAAGTAATTCTGGAAGGTGATGGTGGCAAGGGTCTTGTTCTCCCGCTGCACCTCCACGCCCTCCTTGGCCTCGATGGCCTGGTGCAGGCCCTCGGAATACCGGCGGCCCAGCATGAGACGGCCTGTGAACTCGTCCACGATGATGACCTGGCCGTCCTTCACCACATAGTCGATGTCCCGCTTCATGACGCCGTGGGCCTTGACGGCCTGGTTCAGGTGATGGGCCAGGGTGGTGTTATCCAGATCGGTCAGGTTCTCGATGCCGAAATACTGCTCCGCCTTGGCGATGCCCTTGGCGGTCAGGCTGGCGGTGCGGGCCTTCTCGTCCACCAGGTAATCCGCGTCGGCGTCCGCCTCCTCAAATTCCTCCTTCTCCTCCACGGAGACCACCACGCCCTTCCGCAGGCGGCGGACAAACTCGTCCGCCTGGGCGTAAAGATCGGTGCTTTCGTCCCCGCGCCCGGAGATAATCAGCGGGGTTCTGGCCTCGTCGATGAGGACGGAGTCCACCTCGTCCACGATGGCATAGAAATGGCCGCGCTGCACCATGTCCTTTTTATACAGGGCCATGTTGTCCCGCAGGTAGTCGAAGCCCATCTCGTTGTTGGTGCCATAGGTGATGTCCGCGTTATAGGCCGCCTGCCGCTCCTCCCGCGTCAGGCCGTGAACCACCAGGCCCACGGTCAGGCCCATGAAGCGGTGTACCTTGCCCATCCACTCCGAGTCGCGCCGGGCCAGATAGTCGTTCACCGTGACGATGTGGACGCCCTGGCCCTCCAGGGCGTTCAGATAGCTGGGAAGCACGGCCACCAGGGTTTTGCCCTCGCCGGTCTTCATCTCCGCGATGCGGCCCTGGTGCAGCACCACGCCGCCCAGAAGCTGCACCCGGAAGGGGCGCATACCCAGCACACGATCCGCCGCCTCCCGGACGGCGGCAAACGCCTCCGGCAGGATGTCGTCCGTGGTCTCTCCCTGGGCCAGGCGGGCCTTGAACTCATCCGTCTTGGCCCGGAGCTGCTGGTCTGTCAGGGCCTTGTATTCATCCTCCAGGGCCTCTATTTGATCCACGATGGGCTGGAGCTTTTTCAGCTCCCGCTCCGAGTGGCTGCCAAAAATCTTATCCAGAAACATGGAAATCGCCTTTCTCGCGCCGGCAGTCTCTCCGGCTGGTTAAAAAATCGCAAAATATCGCCCGCACCGGGGCCGCGCATACTTATCTATAATAATCTAATCTATAATATACCACAACGGGGGGCAAAAGTAAAGGCAAGTTTATTGCAAATTGCAGTAAAGTTTTTGCTTTTCACATATTTTGCGTCGCGGAATATTTTGCAGAAAACTGTTGACAAATGCCGCCTTTTCCTGCAAAATGAGATTGTCAGTTCAAAAACATTGAAGGAGGAACCCACTATGGCAAAATACTGCGGAAGATGCGGCGCGCCCATGCAGGAGAGCGATCGGTTCTGCCCCTCCTGTGGACAGCCCGCCTCCACAAGCCAGTCCGGCCAAAGCAGCGGCCAGTCACAAAGCACATGGAGCCAGCCTCAGAATAGCTGGAGCCAGTCCCAAAGCAGCCAGCCCAGAGACCCCTGGGATCGGCCCAAGAACAGCCAGCCCCGCGACCCCTGGGATCGGCCTCCTCAGACCGACTGGGGCGTCCCCCAGACGAATCAGCCCACCATGAAGTGGTTCAAATTCATCATTTGGGTGCAGCTATTTCTCAGCGCCCTGGGAAATCTGGGTACCGGGCTGTCCCTCGTCACCGGCCTTACATATGGGGAGTATGCCTCCTCGGTCTATTATTACTTCTCCGGCCTGAAAATCGTGGATATTTTCTGCGGCCTGCTGACCATTGCCCTGGGGATCATGGCCATTTACGTCCGCTTCCAGCTATCCGGCTTCAGACGCCGCGGCCCGGATCTCTATCTCTATTATCTGGCCGCCAATATTGTGGTCTCGTTCCTCTATATCATTCTGACCAGCATAGTCATCGGCACCTTTGCAGGCGACACCACCTCCATCGTCAGCCTGATCTGCAGCGTCGTGCTGATCGCCGTCAACAGCGTTTATTTCAAAAAGCGGCGGCATTTGTTTATAAACTGAACAGGAAGCATAAAACGGTTCAATTCCCGAAATTGAACCGTTTTTATGTATAATGTCTATGCGCAGCAGAAATTTTCTGCCAACCCGCAAGTTAAGCTGTCCGACAATGCGCGGCGAGGGATTTTGCCTCCTGACGAGGCGCGGCGACGAAGGCGTGCTGATAGCACGTCGAGGAGCCGCAACGAAGCTCAGGGGGCAAAAGACCCGCCGCCCCCGTTAGACGCTAATATTCATATATGCCGCCGCCGGTAAACTCTCTTATCATAGCATCGGGGGCCAGGAGGGCGGGGTCGATGGGGACGAAGCGGGTCAGGCCCTCTCCGGCGGAGAGCATCTCCTCCCGGCGGGGGATGCCTTCCGGCACATGGGAAAACAGGGGGATGGCCATCTGCCGGAGGACGCAGACCTCATAGGGAAAGGCGGTGTTGAGCTGTACGTCCGCCTTGTGGCGGAAGGGGTCGATGTTCTGCCGCTCTCCCCGGCGGACGTTGGCCCACATCTGCATGGTCTCCTCCGGGTCGGTGCCGCGAAACAGGCTGTCCCGCACCACCCGGCGCACCAGGCGCAGCCAGGAGGCCTTGAAGGCATATTCCCCATCGTCGTCCACGAAGTTGGAGCTTGCGCTGACATAGAGCTTGAACGCCTCCGGGTGGACGGTGGTGATGCTGTCGTTCAGGGCGTGGATGCCCTCGAAAATGGCCACCTCGTTTTTCCCCAGCCGCAGGGAGGCGGAGGGTTCGATGATCCGCATACGGCGGGAAAACTCATACTTGGGAACGAATATCCGCTCCCCCTGGGTCAGGCGGGTAAAATGCTCGTTGAGCAGATCCATATCCAGGCACGCCGGGCTTTCCAGATCCGGCTCCCCCTCCGGGGTGCGGGGAACAGTCTCCGGCCGGACGGTGCGGAAATAGTTGTCCATGGATATGCTGTGGCTTTTCACTCCCCGGCGGGACAGGGCGTCCCGCAGCTTCATGGCGGTGGTGGTCTTGCCACTGCCGGAGGGGCCGGACAGCAGCACGATGGGGCTGTTGGATAAATTTTCCAGTATCATGTCCCCCACCTGCTCCACCCGCCGGTCATAGTCCCGGTCGCAAGCCAGCAGCAGCCCCTTGGGGTCGGAGGCCGCCTGGGCGTTTATGTCCTCTATATCAAAGGCCATGGGCGGCCTCCTTTCTGTCCATCGTGAAACGCTTCAAAAAAATCAGCTCCTTTTGCCGTATTGTACCGCAAAAGGAGCTGATTTGTCAATATCAGGACAGGGTCATTCCTTCGTCACCGATTCCCCCAGGGCCATGAGCTGCTGGGTGTCCAGGGTCTCGTCGGCGTACTCGTATATCTGTACCAGGGTAAAGATCACGTCCTCGTCGGCGTCGTACCAGGTAAGCTCCCGGCGGGTGCCGTAATCCACGGTGTAGGCGGCGTTTCCGCCCACGGTCAGGCCGGTGGCGACGGCGGTTCCCTCCGTGTCGCAGGCCAGAAGATACTCCTGCATGGCCTGGAAGGCGTCAGCGTTCGCGGTGGCAGTCTTGTCCTCATCCGTCCAGAAGCGGCTGTAAATCAGGGCCAGGCCGTTGTCATACAGAACGCACATCTCGTCATAGGTCTGCTCCTCCGTACTCCAAACCAGGTCGCCGCTGGTGTAGCCGTCGTCGGTGGACAGGGCGTAGCCCAGGGCGGGCGCGGTGGTCAGGCCGGACACCACATAGGTGTCAAACTGCCCCGCCTCCTCCCGTATTACATCCGAAAAATCAACACTGGACGTGACATAGGAGCTGTCCTCCTCCACGATGGAATCGGCCATAGCCAGCAGGGCCTCCAGGGAGTAATCTGCCGGGTCGTCCCCCTCGTCGTAGTTCATGGTGACGGCAAAGACCAGTCCCCGGTCCGTGTCGGCCCAGCAAAGGGAGACCTGGCGGCTGAACTCATCCCAGCGGTAATAGCCCTCATAGCCGCTGACAGTGCAGTCGGTCAGTTCCCCGTCGGCGTACCACTTTTTATACAGGGCGAAGGCGGTCTCCATATCCAGCTTCTGGGAGCCGTCCTGGGTGTAATAGCTCCGCCAGTCCAGCAAAACCGTCCGCAGATCCAGGCTCCCGTCGCTGTAGATTTTCGTCACATCCGTCACGCAGAAGTCGATCTCATCGGAGTGCATCTGCATTTTGTCATACGACCCGCCGCCGGTAAGGCTGAATCCTTCGGGCAAATCGGTCAGCCCGAAGCCGCCTATATCCGCCAGGACGTTTTGGCTTTGCAGATCGGTTGTCGATGTGTCCGCATTGATTATCACCGTCTGGGTCTGGGTCTCCTCCACAAGGGAATCGGCCAGGGTCAGCATCTCCTCCATGGTATAGGTATGAATATTCTCCGTGCGATCATAGTCCACCGTAATGGTAAAAATTATTTCCCTGTCCGTATCCGCCCACGTCAGGCTGAAGCTATGGCTGACCTCCATGTCATAATCAACATAATAGCCCTCATAGCCGTTCACGGTGCAGGCAGTCAATTCCACGTCGAACCACGCATCGTCCATCCGCAGGGCGAAGGCGGTCTCCATATCCAGCGGCTCGGAGCCGTCCAGGGTGTAATAGCGGCGATAGCTCAGATTGATCCGCATCTCCTCATCCTCTGCGGTGGCATAGCTTTTAATCATCCGGGTCAGGCAATAATCAATTTCGTCTGTATATTTTTGCTCCATGTAATACGTCCAACTGTTTGCAAAATAAAATCCTTCGGGCAAATCGGTCAGCTCGAAGCCGCCTATATCCGCCAGGACGTTTTGGCTTTGCAGTCCGGTGGTCACTGCGTCCAGGTTATAAAACCGCACGTCCCCAATGTCCATTACACGCTGGGCCAGAGCCTCCTCTTCGCTGGGGGTCTCCCGCGCAGGCGCTTCCGCCGGGGCCGTGCCGTCCACGCTCTCCGCTATGGTCAGCGCCGTGGCCAGGGGCAGGCCGCAGGTATTCAGATGGAACAGGAGCTGCCGCTCTGTGTCCACCCAGTAGAGATGTATGGAACCGTATTCGAAATTTACGTCCTCCCGAATCACCGCCACCGCCTCATAGCCGCTGACGGTGCAGGTCTCTACCTGCGCGGTATCGTCGTACGCCGTTCCCGCAAGGTATATATCGCTGTACGTCTCCAGGGACAGGCGCTCCTCCTGGGTGCATTGGTCGGCAAACGCCAGCTCCCGATAGCCAAGCTCCGTGACGGCGCCGTCATAGTATCGGACGACGGAGTAATAGTCGCTGGCATAGGAGGGTACGCGGGAGGTGATCTGATACAGCGTACCGGCGTCCTCCGTCTCGGTAAGATACCAGTCCCCCAGGTAGGCGATGGCCTCCGCCGCCGTGTCGTCCCCATTGTCCGTGGTGGTGGCAGTGGCCTGGGCCTCCGTATAGGCGGCCACGCGCTCCCTGATCTCGGCCCGCGCCTCCTCTGTGGCAAAGCAGTCGTTCAGGGCGGTCAGGTCGATTTCCTCCGCCAGGGCCTCCAGCTCCCCGGCATCCAGAACCGCATCCACGGTGACGATGAGGTAGGAGCCTTCCAGCCCCGCCACCATAAAGGAGGAGCTGGGCGTCTGCACCATGATAAGCTCTGTGCCGCCGCTGGCGGTATAGCTCCACTCCTCATACTCCTTCGGCATGGACATAAATATGAGCGCGAAGGAGCCGGTCACGTTGTTGTTGCAGGTTATCCAGGTTTCCGCCCCGTCGATGACAGTGGTACACTCCAGATGGAAGCTGCCGTCTTCATAATAATAGCCCCCCTTGGCCTCCACGCCGTCGGGCAGAAAATCGTCTATGCCCAAGGCGCCGCAAAGCTGACCTTCCGTGTAGACAAGCTCCAGGTCGGTGTGCAGGGTCAGGCCGTATTTTTCCGCTATCTCGTCCAGCTTGTCCGCCTGCTCCTGGAAGGAGGCGCTATAATAGGTGGCGTAGTTATCCGGCGTTTCATGGTAGCTGTCGTCCACGCCCAGCTCGGTATAGATGTCCCAATTCTCCGCGATCCACGCCTCGTTCCAGGCCGTCCACTCCTGGTACGCCTGGTATTCGGCGCTGTCGGAAAAGCCGTTCAGAGACAGGGCGCTGGTGGTTTTGGTGGTGAGAACCTGCTCTCCGTCCTCGTCGCGCTCATAAGTCAGGCTCACCTGGGCCAGTTCCGTGTCCCTGAGGCCGTACTGATACACGGCCAGGGCGGTGACGGTCAGGGCCAGAATAATAACGGCGGCGATCAGAAGCGTCCGCCCCAGACGGCGCGCCGGGCGCTTTTTTCCGGCCCGGACGGGGATGGGCGCAGGCAGGTCATGATCCGGGTTCCGCCCGTTCGCCAGGGCCAGGATCCGCTCCGCGTCCGTAATGCCGGGATCTTCCAGCCCGATGGTATCGGCCCCGTAGTCCTGGGCCATGTTGTCTATCAAATCGGATATGTTAATTTGCATAGTCCCGCGCTCCCTTCTCAAAATACAGGCGCAGTCCGTCCCGGCCCCGCTTCAGCCGCTGGCGCACAGCAGCAGCGGTCATGTCCATGTCCCCCGCGATCTCCCTGGCGGACTGGCAATAGTAGTAATGCCGGATGAATATCTCCCGGTCGATGGGGGCCATGTCCTCCAAGGCCCGGCGCAGCGCCAGGCGCTGCTCCCGCTCCAGCAGAAGCTGCTCCGGCCCGGCTGTCGGCAGCTCGATTTTGTCGTATTCCAGCTCCAGCTCCCGCCCGCTGCTCCGCAGCTTATTGATGGCCCGGCTCCGGGCGATGCTGGCAAGATAGGGCCGTATCTTCCCCGGCTCCGGCTTCTGGCAGTACTGCCAGAGGGTGACGAACACGTCCGCCACCACCTCCTCCGCGTCCTGGGCCGTCATGTCCCGGCCCAGAATGTTCCAGACGATGGCGCTGACATAGGGCGTATACTGCCGGACGAACCATTCCAGTCCCCGCCCGTCGCAGCGGCGCATCAGGGCCAGGGCGGTCTCCTCGGTCAATATCTGCTCCACAGGCAACCTCCTTTTCTTCCGGCAGGGACGCGCCCCCGCCGGTTCGGTTTGCTCCATGTCCATGGGCTTTACTTATATAGACACAAAAACGGGGCCAAATGTGACAGGATTTTGAATTGAATTTCAGCGTAAATAATCTACTTTTAGCATATCAAAGGGCAATACAGGCCCCGCCCCTGACGGGGCGGGGCCGTATATCCGATTTTCAGCCCCGGCGAAAGCGCAGGGCTTTGCGGGCGTGGGCCAGGGCGATCAGGTTCTCGCCGGTCTCAGATCGAACAAGAAGGGTCTGCCAGCCCTCCCCGTCCGGCGGGGACAGGGCCAGGTCGCACCAGAGGGCGTCCAGCCCCCGGCCCAGGATCAGGGCAAGAGGCTCCCCTCCGTCCCGGCGGCGGAGAAGGGCCAGGGTCTCCTCCCCTGCGGCGGCGGCGATCCGCTCTCCCGGCAGAAGAAGCTCCTCCTCCGCCAGGGCCGTCAACGCCCCCAGGGCGTCCCCCTGGGCCGCCTGCACCTGATACCGGCGGCGCACCGGCCCCTCCTCCGTCCAGGGGGCGTGGGGAAAATATCGCTTTTGCAGCGCCTGCATCTCCTCTGTGGTCATAGTTCTCTCTTCCTTTCGGAAAATTTCCTCAAATATCTACGTTTGTTAATTGACAGGTACAAGTTCTTGCTGTATCATATAGTCGAATCAGTGAATGATTCAGGTCGGTGACAGACGGCGTACATCACCTTTTTCCACACTCTTTCTGTCTATGTTAAATTTTTTGTGCGGCCAGTCCCTTTTTTCTCTTTTATCAATTTCATGTTTCGTCAGCCCGTTTTTCTGTTCTGCATTTGGCCGCACCTTCCACTAATTCCTCTTTTTGTGTTTTTATGTTTTGGTTGATTGCATAATGAAGATGGACACTTGAAAAAGAAAATCCATAGTGAT